>NZ_JBLJBV010000106.1:0-7034 GCF_047638075.1 Phaeovulum sp. | reverse complement strand
CCGGACCATCCGCCCCTTGTTCACCGCATAACGTGCCGAGGTGCAGTTGCGCAGCATCCGCGCCATCCACTCCAGCTTGGCCAAATCAGGGCGCGGCTGCACGATCAGCGGCGCGTGTTTCATGAATAGCCATTTCAGCGCCTTGAGCGGAATCCCCGGCGCGGCCCAGGGCGCCGAATAACCGGGCGAGATTTGGCCGGCATTGGCAAAGCTTGTGTCCAGCGCGACATTTTCATTGCGGTCGATCACGGTTACCTCGTGGCCCGCCTGGGCCAGATACCATGCCGATGTGACGCCAACTACGCCCGCACCCAATACGATGACCTTCATGCCGCGTTCCCCCCTGACAAGCGCCTTGATCTCCTGTTGAGGGATTATAGCGGAACTGATTGAAATTTTTTGGCAAACTTGCCCGTATTTATGGCGGTTCAAGCAAGAATGCATGGTGAAGTTTATGATTGGCGCTGAATAATTCGACATATATCAATATTAACGCAACAATGTGGCTACGAAAATTATGCTTGGTGTGAATCATGCCGCAGCCCTGTCGGGCTGTGGGCCTTGCCTATCGTCTACGGGTCCTGTTCCAGGCGTCTTGCAGCCAGGGTTGCGATGACACGATCAGCCATTTCTACGCAACGTTGGCCGTCAAACGGGAAGATATCGGAAAACTTCCTGGCCATGCCTTTCTGGATTTTGGCGCGTAAAAGCCGACGCGCGCGAAAGATGCGGGTTTTTACGGTGACGGCACTGATGTCCAGCAGGTCTGCAACCTCGCGGGTGGTTAGTTCCTGAACATCACGCATTATATAAGTCACGCGTAGGGGGTCGGGCAGTGTGTCGATCGCCTGTTCAAGAAATTTGCGGGCTTCGGCGCGTGCCAGCTCGGATTCCGGGGTGGGGGGTGTGGGCGTCATCGGGTCGTGCATGCCTCCCTCAGGGGCGTTCAGGGCCTTTTCGCGATATTCGGCCAGATCAACGATCCTGGCCTGACTGTGATGGCTTCGCCGGCGGCCAAAGGCCTCGTTCATCGTGATACGGGTAACCCAGGTTGCAAAGGCGGCCTCGCCGCGGAACGTTTCCAGTTTGGTGAACGCCGCAACATAGGCCGCCTGAACCACATCCTCGGCTTCGGCGTCGTTTTTCACAATACCGCGCGCGACCCGAAACAGGCGTTGGTTGCACCGCCGGATAAGTTCGCGGATAGCCAGATTGTTGCCGACGCGGGCTTGGGCCACGAGGTCAGCCTCAGGCAGATCGCTATATGCCGTTGTCGACGCCAGAGGCTTTGACTGCATGTCACCCCTCCTTATGGTGCAGCGCATGCCGGGCAAGGATGTCTGCGATGGTGGGCATCCTGTCCAGTGCCGCCTTAGGCAGATCGCCGCTGTCATAGTCCGCGAACCCGGTCTGTCCCGGTTCGGCCACGATGATACGCCCCACCATACCCGACATTTCATGCGGGACGCAGTAGTAATCGTAAACGCCCGCAATATCGAAGGTGACCTCGTAGCTGTCGCCCGGCAACAGATAGTCGCTGTCAAAGGGGGCGGCCCCTTTGGGTATGCGGCGGGGGCGGTTAAAGGTGTCGGGGTGGTAGGCGGTGGCGGTATGGCTGTTGACCTTGTCCCGGTTGGTCCACCGCACTGTCTGACCGGGTGCGATCAACACCCCATAGGGGTCGAACCAGACCTTTGAGCCGTCAGCGCGCCCCGCCATCGTAATCTCGACCACCGTGCTGCCTAGCGCAAGCCGGGGCGCGAGCGTGAGGGCGGCAGCCACGCTGCCACCGCCCCACAGAAAAGATCGGCGGCGCATCCTATTCGGCCACGCTGGTTTCATCGGCGGCGGGCACATGCCACAGCACGATATGGATATGTGGCTCGGCCACGCCCGGATGGCCGGCGTTGTAGTAGATATCCGTATGATCGACCGTGCCACCGGGAACGGCCAGGTTGTCAAAGCTCTTGTCCGGGTTAAGATCAGCGATCGGGATCATGTAGATGGTGCTGACCAGCCGCCCGTCATGATCGTAGGCGACAAACGGGCCTGCAGGCAGGGTTGCCGGGTCAACAAAAAGCTGGCCCATGCCGGGAATGAAATCGGGCAGGGCAACCAGATCGCTGACCTTTTGATAGGGGGCGGTCGGCGGGTTGGTGGCAACGGCATCCGCAGCACCTTGTGCAAAGGCCGCGGGGGCAGAAAAAGCGGCAAAGGCCGCAAGGGTGGCAATAAAGCGTTTCATATCATACTCCTGTTTTGCAGTTATGGGCGGGCCGTTTCTGGCGCGTCTGAAACATTGGATGCACGAAGGTGAAAAAGGTTCCCGGATTTTTATGGGTGCCCCGCTGCCAGTGGCCCGCGTGCTGCCCGTCCCTTGCAGTAAGGGGGGCTCTGGCCCAAAGTCACTGTAAATAGACAAGGAAAGTCATGAGCAAAGCATTCACCAAAGAGGATGACGGCCCGGAAAACGAACGGCTAGATGATCTGCCGCAAAGCCCGCATCCCAATTATGTCACCAGTGAAGGTTTGCAGGCGCTGTACGACAGGCTGTCGGTGCTGCGCGCGCATTTGGCCGATCTGCGCGCGCAAGGCGATGAAACCGCGAACCGCCTTGCCGTGGCCGTCGCGCAGCGCGATATTCGGTTTTTTCAGGAACGGATCAATCGCGCCATTCCGGTTGACCCGGCGACCCACACGCCCGGCATTGTTTCCTTTGGGGCAGAGATCCGGATGATTGACGAGAATGACGATGAACACATTTACCGTATCGTCGGCGAAGATGAGGCAGACCCCGCGCGCGGCCTGATCGCACCATTTTCGCCGCTGGCCGTTGCGCTGATGGGGGCGGGCGTTGGCGATACGGTCGAATGGCCCCGGCCGACCGGCGCCATTGATCTGGAGATTCTGGCGATCCGCTTTCCCTAAGGGTCAATCGCGCCGCCCCGCAACCGCCTTGCGCGGGTTCGGGTGGCGGCGCGTCCGAGGGGGCGGTTCAGACGCCCCAGGTGTCAGAAAGGCGGTAGCCTTCGGGCCAGGGGTCTGACGGGTCCAGCATGTGCTGATGGATGCCGGTGATCCAGCCACGCCCCGAAATCTCGGGCAGGATCGCGGGCTTGCCGCCAACCGTGGTCTGGCCCACAATGCGCCCGGTAAAGGTAGAGCCAATCAGTGATACGGCCGTCAGACTGTCGTTCAGGCCCATCTGACCGCGCGCATGCAGCACCGCCATACGGGCCGACAACGCCGTTCCGGTGGGCGAGCGATCCACCTTGCCGGGCTGGATGGCCACCGCAGCGCCCGCTTGCAGCGCATTGCCTTCGCGCGTGACCGGGCCGGCAAAGAGGCAAAAGGAAATATGTTTCCAATCCGGGTTTTCGGGGTGGTGAAAACCCAATGATGCATTGGCGGCATTGGTGATCCGCACCCCCATGCGGGCAATGTCGCGTGCCTCGTCTGCCGCAAGGTTCAGCCCCACGGCGGCGGCGTCGACGATCACGAAACTGTCGCCGCCGTAAGCGGTATCAACGTTTAGCGTGCCCAGACCCTCGACCTCTAGCTTGGCGTCCAACCGGGCGGCAAAGCTGGGCAGGTTTTGCACGAAAATCCGTTCGGCCTTGCCGTTGCGGCATTCAGCGCGGACCTTGACCAGCCCGCCGGGGGCCTCCAGCACCATTTCGGTTATCGGTTCTTGCATCGGGATGATGCCGCCATCCAGCAACACCGTCGAGACGCAGATCGAGTTGGAGCCAGACATCGGCGGCGTATCTTCGGGCTCCATGATGATGAAGGCGGCGTCGGCACGCGGGTCTTTGGGCGGCACCAGCAGGTTGACGTGCCGAAACACGCCGCCGCGCGGTTCATTCAGCACGAAATTGCGCAGGGTCTGATCCTTGGCGATCCACCGGCTTTGCGCCCAGATCGTATCACCCGGCGGCGGCGTGACGCCGCCAACGATGACATCGCCAACCTCGCCTTCGGCATGGGCAGAAATGACGTGAATGGTTTTTGTGCTACGCATCGGGGGCCTCCGGTCGGGCGAGGGGGGTTAAAGCAGCCAGCTTGGCGGCGTGTTGGCGGCGGTGCCGGTGCGCGCGGCCAACGCGCATTCAGCCAGACTGCCAAAGCGAACCTCGCGCCCGCAAAGGCCGGGCGCGTAGTGGGCGTATTTGCCGGAATTGGTCATCAGGGTTTTGGCCGAAGGCGGAAAGACCGGCTCGGTGATCGAACACCAGCAGATATCCGGCACGATCTGCACCCCCGCAGCTTCCAGCCGGGCGATGATACCTTCGGCGCGCGCGGCGGCAAGCGTGTCGTGGCCGGTGGTGACGATCACGGCCGTATCGGCGTGGCGGTGATGCCCATCCAGCAGATCGGCCAGCGCACGACATTCCGCCAGTGAAAAATGCGGACTGCCAAAAGCAACCAGATCAATCTGGGTCGGGCCGGGGTTCAGCTGCTGCCAGATCTGCGCCAGATCGGCGGGGGTAGCGGTGACGGTATCGGCATCAGGGGCGATCATGCCCGCTTCGGGCGTGATGCCCGCAACATGCAGCATCGGCGCGGCCGAGGTCGTGCCAAACGCGGCGCACATCGCTTTCAGGTCATCCTCGGTCGGGGTCAGATGCTCTAGCCCGGTCAACAGCGGTATCCGGTCCGGCGCAAGCTGGCCCGCCAGATAGCCCAGCATTGGCCAAAGCGCGTCATCATGTGTGGCGGGCGGCGTGATCCTGATGATCCGGCGCGCGGCGCGGTGTTTATCAAGATAGACCCCCGACAGCGGTGCGCGGCCCGTAAGCGCAATGCAAAGATCAAGGAAATCGGGGTGTTTCACGGTGCGCGCCGCCAATACGGTATTGGCGTAAACCACCGCGTTCGATTCTGCCCATGCGATCATTTCCCCGGCTTTCGGCGTCGTGTCCAGCAGGTAGGGCGCGCAGGTAAAGCTGGGTCTTGCCCCCATTTGCACATAGGCATCGGCAAGGCGGCTGGCGGGCAGTCCAAAATCCGGCGGCACGCCCTGCGCGCGCCAGTTGGCATGATCGACAGAAATCGCGTTCATCGTGGTGGGCACCCGGACCTTTGCGCCCATATCCGCGACCAACCGCGCAAAGCGCAGATTGGCGGGGCTGGCGTAGATGCAGCCGTCGATATGAACCTGTGTCACGTCGATCAACGTAGCGGCGCCTTGCAGTGCGGCCATCGTACAGATGATCTGCATGGCCATTTGCGGCGCAGCACCTTCATCCCCGGCCAACATCGCGCGGTCAGCATCCGACAGGTCCAACTTCGTCACCGCAAGCGGGGTCAGCGGCAGCGACAGGCCCGGTGCCGTGATGCCGGTTTCCGAAAGGGTTGCCGAGGCGGCACCTGACAGCGCCGCAAAGTCTGCGGGCCCCAGCCGGACCACCGGCACCACCATGCCAAACAGGCGCTGCGCCACCAGGGCCCCCAGCGTCAGCACGTCTTCCGCCTCGCGAAAGATCAGCGCGGCAGGGGCGTGGCCGTTCTGGATCAGCTCCAGCAGCACGCCGCTGCCGGTACACGAACCGCGACTGGTCGGCATCAGCAGCAGCTTGCCCGCAAGGGACTGGCCATGAAGCGGATGGTGGGCGTCGATCACGATGCCCGTGGCCGGATCGACCCCGCCCCAAAAGCTCAGCCCCTCGGACGAGGCTAGAATCGGGCCGTGCGTCTGGCCGCTGATGATGCTTTGCGCCATACCGCCCCCGCTTTATTTGACCACGAACCCATGGGCAAAGGGGTCGCGATCGTCGATGAAAATGGTGTTGATGCCCGTGACCCGCGCCCAGCCGGCGATCGAGGGGATGATCGCGGGTTTGCCGCCAACACTCGCCGCCGCCTCAACCCGGCCCTTGAACAGTGAGCCGATGATGGATTCGTGCACAAACTCGTCCCCGACGGCCAGTTTGCCCTTGGCCACCAGTTGCGCCATGCGCGAAGACGTGCCGGTGCCGCAGGGCGAACGGTCGATCGCCTTGTCACCGTAAAGCACCGCATTGCGGCCATGCGCCTGCGGATCGCGCGGGGCGCCCGTCCACAAAATATGCGACAGGCCGCAGATGGCGGGCTTTTCAGGGTGGATGAATTCGTATTTCTCATTCAGCGCATCGCGCAGCTTGCGGCCCAGATGCACCAGCTCGCCCGCCGAATAATCGGCCATGTCGCGGAAGTTCTTTTGTGCATCAACGATGGCGTAGAAATTGCCGCCATAGGCCACGTCAACCACGACCTCGCCCATCCCCTCGACCTCGGCGGTCAGCCCTTCGGAATGCAAAAAGCCGGGAACGTTGGTCAGGCGGACCTCTTCGATAAAGCGGCCCTCCTGGCGGTAGGTCACATCAACCCGGCCTGCGGGGGTGTCAATGCGCAGGGTGCCGGGGGTCTGGGGGCGGATCAGGCCGTTTTCAAGCGCAATGGTGACCGTGCCGATGGTGCCATGGCCACACATCGGCAGGCAGCCCGAGGTTTCAATGAACAGCACCGCCACGTCGCAATCCTCGCGGGTGGGCGGAAACAGGATGGCGCCTGACATCTGGTCATGACCGCGCGGCTCAAACATCAGGCCGGTGCGGATCCAGTCATATTCAGCCAGAAAATGCGCGCGCTTTTCCAGCATGGTTGCCCCTTGCAACATGGGCGCGCCGCCGGTGACAAGCCGGACCGGGTTGCCACAGGTGTGGCCGTCGATGCAGGGGAAGGTGTATTGCGTCATGATTGCCTCAAAAACGTGCGGGAGAGAACGGCAGCAGGTCGATGGCCGGTGTTTTCCCGGTCAGCAGATCGGCGGTGATTTCGGCAGTGCCGGCGGATTGCGTCAGACCAAGGTGGCCGTGACCAAAGGCGCAGATCACATCGGGGCGGCCGGGCAGGGGGCCAAGCGCGGGCAGGCTGTCAGGTAGCGACGGGCGAAAACCCATCCACTGCTTGCCACCCGAGGTTTTCAGACCGGGCAGGAACCGCTTTGCCTTGGTCAGCATCGCATCGGCGCGCGCGTAATTGGGCGGCAGCTT
>NZ_JBLJBV010000105.1:0-6870 GCF_047638075.1 Phaeovulum sp. | reverse complement strand
CGGTCTCTTCCAAAAGCGCGCTGGCAAAGGCTTCATCATCGGTGATCTTGCTGCCCCCGGCGCTGGTTTTGCCGATGATTTCCGCGATTGACGGGTAGACGTAGAATGCGCCTTCCGGTGTGGGGCAGCGGATGCCGGGGCAGGCGTTCAGCCCGGCCACGACCAGATCGCGCCTGCGTTCAAACACTTTGCGGCTGTCGCGGATATAGTCTTGCGGGCCGGTCAGCGCTTCGACCGCCGCCCATTGGCTGACCGAGCAGGGGTTTGAGGTGGATTGCGATTGCACCTTGCCGATGGCCTTGATCAGAGGTTCGGGGCCTGCGGCATAGCCAATCCGCCAGCCGGTCATCGCATAGGCTTTGGAGACGCCGTTGCAGGTCAGCGTGCGCCCGTAAAGCCCCGGTTCAACCGCCGCCGGGGTGGCAAACTCGAAATCATCAAAGACCAGATGTTCATACATGTCGTCCGTCATCACCCAGACATGCGGATGGCGCATCAGCACATTGGTCAACTCTTTCAGCTCTGCCGCCGAATAGCCCGCGCCCGAGGGATTCGAGGGGGAATTGAAGATGAACCATTTGGTTTTCGGGGTGATCGCGGCCTCAAGCTGATCGCCGGTGATCTTGTAGCCGGTCTGCATCGGGCCGGTCACAAAGACCGGGGTGCCCCCGGCCAGCAGCACCATATCGGGGTAGCTGACCCAGTAGGGCGCGGGGATGATCACCTCATCGCCGGGGTTCAGCGTGGCCACCAGCGCGTTGTAAAGCACCTGTTTGCCGCCGGTCCCGACCGTCACCTGCGAGGGGGTGTAGGCAAGGCCGTTTTCGCGGGCGAATTTCGCGCAGATCGCGGCCTTCAGTTCCGGGATGCCGTCGACGGCCGTGTATTTCGTGCGGCCCGCGTCAATTGCGGCCTTTGCGGCGGCCTTGATATTGTCGGGCGTGTCAAAATCCGGCTCGCCCGCGCCCAGCCCGATAATATCGCGCCCGGCAGCTTTCAGTTCAGCTGCTTTTTGCGTGACTGCGATGGTTGGCGAGGGTTTTACCCGGCCAAGCGTATCGGACAAGAAGGCCATGATCGGGGAACTCCGGTTTGTATCTGCCGCTGCAAAGTCTTAGGGTGGCATGATCACGCGATCAAGCACGAAGAGGAAAGAGCGATGGAGGCCGAAACAACCGCCGGCTGGTTCAGCGGCGCCGCCGCGACCTTTGGTGACAGACTTGAGGGTGCCCGCGAAGCCGCCGGCATGACCCAAGAGGCACTTGCACGGCGCCTTGGGGTGCGGCTGACCACCTTGCAGGCCTGGGAAGGCGACGCCGCCGACCCGCGCGCGAACCGATTGCAGATGCTGGCAGGGATGCTCAATGTCTCTCTCATGTGGCTGTTGACGGGTGAGGGCGACGGCATTGACGGGCCCAAGCCCGCGCCAACCGAAATGAGCCTGGCCGCGGTTTTGGCCGAGGTGCGCGCCTTGCGGGCCGGGCTGTCGGGGCTGGACGGGCGGTTGGAGCGGCTGGAAAAGCGTCTGACGACCCAAGGAGGGGTGTGATGAGCGAAACGGAAGAAGCCGGGTTGAAACGCATGACAATGCGCAGTTGGCGGCGTGGGATGAAGGAAATGGATCTGATCCTGGGCCCTTTTGCCGATGAAACGCTAGCGCAGCTATCTGCAGCGGATCTTGTGATTTATGATCGCCTCCTGGGCGAGAACGATCAGGAAATCTACACTTGGATCATGGGCACCCAGCCGACGCCTGCCCCCTATCTGGATTTGCTGACGCGAATCAATGCCTTTGCACGGGTGCGCCACACACCTGATTGTTCCTGATTTGCATTTCTTTTGATCTTTATTTGTTCCGATTAACCGAAACTTCGGAAATCTTGGTCAAAGTCAGCCTTGGGCAGCGACTTGACGGAGAAACGAATGACAATGCAAACCTCTTTGATGGCAGCCCCCGAAGCGGGGATCATGGCCGGTTATCTGGATAGTCTGGCGCTTGTGGAACGGCTGCATCGGCTGCTGCTGGATGTGGTCAAGGACGAATTTGAACGATTGGGCATACTGGAAATCAACGCGGTACAGGCGCTTTTGCTGTTTAATGTGGGTGACCACGAGGTGACGGCGGGCGAACTGAAGACGCGCGGATATTACCAAGGCTCGAACGTGTCCTATAATCTGAAAAAGTTGGTGGAAACCGGCCATATGCACCACCAACGCTGCGAGATTGACCGCCGTTCGGTCCGGGTGCGGTTAACGCCAAAGGGGCGTAACCTCAGCAATGCCGTCGCAGAGCTGTTCGCGCGTCATGCCGCAGGCATGGAGGATCGCGGCATTATCGGGCGTGAGGGGATGGAAGATGTGAACCAGTTGCTGCGCCGGATGGAGCGATATTGGACCGATCAAATCCGGTTTATCTATTAGGGATGCTGCGCCGGCTGCCGCCGATAGGGGGCTAACTGCGCCCCCCGCGCCACTTTTTTCAAGGTGCCCTCCCCCAAAGAAATTTCAACCAAAGCGAAACGGGCTTTGGTGGGGCAGGGGCGTTGGCGTTACCAGTGGCCGGTATTTTCCATGCTGGCCCAAGGCTCCGCGGGGGGCAAGGCTTCGCCCATCTGCAAAAGCTCGATCGAGATGTTGTCGGGACTGCGCACGAAGGCCATATGGCCGTCGCGCGGCGGGCGGTTGATCACCACGCCATTGGCTTTCAGATGCGCGCAAACGGCGTAGATATCATCGACAGCATAGGCCAGATGGCCGAAATGCCGGCCGTCCGAGGGCAGGCCCGGGTCGCCATCCCAGTTGTGGGTCAGCTCGACCGGGCATTCCTCTTGCCCGGGGGGGGCCATGAAGATCAGCGAAAACCGTCCCGCCTCTGAATCGATCCGCCGCACCTCTTCAAGGCCCAAAAGCCGATAGAAGGTCATGGACTTTTCCAGATCCAGAACCCGGACCATCGTGTGCAAATATTTCAGTTTCATTGAAAACCTCCTGCCGTTTGCCGCAGCATAGCACCCCGTGCCGCGACTGTCCGCCTAGAAGGCCGACCGAAAGCCCAGCGTTATGCCCAGATTGCTGCTGTCATAAAGGCTGACGTTGGAATCTACGCGGCTGGCACGCAGGCCCAATTCGGGCGCAAAGCCCAGATAGTCGAGGTTGCGGAAAAACAGCGTCACCCCGGCCTCGGCGCGGGTGTCGTGCCGCCCGTCGACCGTATAGGGCGAGGCGTCAAAATCGCGCCGCCCAAGGCTGGCAAAGGCGGTCACTTCGGCCCCCGCCACAAGTTTGCCAAAGCTGTAGCCCAGTGTCGCGTCCAGGCTGGTATGGTCGATGCTGATCGAGTCTGACGCCACAACCCGCCAATCCAGATCAAGGCTCAGCCGCCCGGTTGCATACGCCCGCTGAACGCCAATCCCGACCGAGGCCACATCCGCCGACCGCGCTGCCTGATCCAGCCGCCATTGCCGTTCAACCCCGCCGCGCAGTTGCAAAACCGCCCGTTCCGATAGCGCAAAGCTGCGGCTCAGATCGGCCTGAGCGTAGGTCGACAGCGGATCGCCCCCATACCAGTTATGCCCCAGCGTCAGCAGCGCCTCGACCTCGCCGCCTGTGGATGTGCGGCGTTTGTGCAGGGCATAGACCTCAATTTCGGAAAATGCGTAATCGCTGGCGCGCGCCATCGGTGCCTTTTCGCGCGCACTGTCTGATAGCCGATAGACCCGGCTTGAAAGCTTTGCCCCGACCTCGCTTAGCGTGTTGGCGGTTTCCCAAATCCTACGCCCGACGGATAGCGACAGCCGCCCCTCCAGCCCTGACAAGGCCTTGGCATCAGGCGATAATTCCAGCGGAATCGCACCCAGCATCAGCACATCGGCCGAGCTACCTCCGTTGATATTGGACGAAGGCGCCGCCCCGGCATTGACCGAAAAGCGCCACGGATTCCGAGCGCGCACATAACGAAAATCCCGCATGGCAAGCTGGCGGGCGCGCTCATCCGGGGCCGCCTGAACCGCGCGCCGCAGCCAAAATTGCGCCGAGGTGCGGCGGTTGTCCGAAGCGTCGGCCTGCGCCCGCGCCAGCGCCGCCGCGTACTGCTGGGCCGGCGTTTGGGCCGTTTCCCAGGCGGCCTTGGCGGCCTTGCGGGCGGTGGCATAGTCCCCCAGATCGCGCGCCGCACGCGATTTCAGCAACAGCGCGGTCCAGTCATGGGGATCGCGGCCCAGCAGCGCGTTGGAAATGGCCAGCGCCGCACCGGGCTTGCCCGACGCCAGCGCAAGCTCACCAGTGTGGCGCATATCCTTCGGCGCCAGCACCAACGGATCAGCGTGCAAGCCCCCTGCCAGCAGCACCGTCAGCACCAGTGACAGGGCAAACAGCCAACGCATGGCTTAGGGGCGGGTCAGCAGGAAGCCGCCGGTTTCGCGTACGGTGACATTCTTGTAGCGCGCATCCTCGGCGGTTACGACGATGACACCCACCACTTCGTTAACCCCTTCACCCGACAGCAGTGCGTAATAGTTACCGTTTTCGTAAAGTTCGTCCTCACCGTCGCCATTGCGAACATGGCTGTTCAGCGCGCCCGTGATTTCACCGTTGCTATCGACATGCCCCGGCCCAACGACAAAGGTTAGCGTCGGCAAGGCGGAGATGCTGGGGTTAACGAACTTGTCCTGCATCCCGGCCACGACCTGCGCGGTAATATCAGTTCCGTTGATGTCAAAAACCTTACGGTTGGTGACAGAACCCTTGACGGCCTTACCGTCGTTGAAGTCCTTGAAGTCGATATCAACTGTCATTGCGCCAGTGGCGTATTCGATGCCACTGCGACCGTTAAAATCGCGCAGCGCCATATAGTCGCCCGAGAATCGGGCCTGCCCTGTTGACGGCAGCGGCAATGTAACCCGTCCATTTCGGCTGTAGACGAAACCTCCAAATCCGTAATTGACGTAAGAACCGGTCCTTACGATTGCAAATTCGACGTCGCCGCTGGTGCTGGTTCCCAAAATGGCGCGATGCAAAAACTGATCAATCGGTACGCCGGTCAGGCTGTCGGGGGTACTTGCCGGACCTTCGTATACCCGGAAAGGCCCCGGATTAAGCGCACCCGGCGGGGTTAGACGGCTATAGGTATTGCCCCCGTCAAAGGCGAGGTTGTCGACGGTAAAGGTGTCATCCGCTGAATTATAATTGAAACTCTGCGCAAAGCCGCTTCCATCCTCAGTCTTTGCCTCATAGCGCGTGATCCCGCGTGTGGCCGTCGGGTTCGGCGTGCCGGGCAAGGGTGCCACTGACTCGGGCCCGTCCGTCTTCGGCTTCACAATCGACGCGCCGCTGCAGGACGCCAAAGCTATCATTGCCGCCAACGGCAGGGCATATCTCGACATTCATAATTCTTTCACTGAACCAGCCTCGTCGTGAAAACTGTCGAAAACACCCCGGGAAGTCAACGTTTAACCCCGGATCGCGCGGGTTTCGCCGCGATGTGGCGCGGTTGCGCATCACCCACCGCAGGTAGCGGTTCCTTGGGTCGCATATCCCAGATATAGTTCCCCCGAATCTGTTCCCTGCCAGCGCACCGACCCCGGAGAACCCCATGCCCCTTACCCCCGAACAGGCCCAGGAAATCGCTGAGGCCCGTAGCCAGACCCAACCCACGCTACGCGCCACCGCGCCGGGGATGGAGGCGCAGCTTTATACCGCGCATCCGGTGCTTGATCACGGGTTGGTCCGCGTCATCGACTATTTGGGCGATGATGCCGCCATCTGTCAGGCTGCCCGCGTGTCCTACGGGCGCGGCACCAAGGCGGTGACGAATGACGAAGGGCTGATCCGCTATCTCATGCGGCACTGGCACTCGACCCCGTTTGAGATGTGCGAGGTCAAATTCCACGTCAAATTGCCGGTGTTTGTCGCCCGCCAGTGGATCCGTCACCGCACCGCCAACGTCAATGAATACTCGGCCCGCTACTCCATTCTCGACCGCGAATTCTACATTCCGGCGCCCGAACATCTGGCCGCGCAATCGACGATCAACAATCAGGGCCGCGGTGAGGTTCTGCAAGGTGACGAGGCCGCCCGCGTGCTTGATCTGCTGCGCGAAGACGCGATGCGCAGCTATGACCACTACGAAGACATGCTTAGCCAGGACGGTCAAAAAGGCCTCGCGCGGGAATTGGCCCGGATGAACCTGCCCGCCAATGTCTACACCCAGTGGTATTGGAAATGCGATCTGCACAACCTGTTCCAATTTCTACGGCTGCGCGCCGATGCCCACGCCCAATATGAAATCCGCGTCTATGCCGAAACCATGTGCCAGATCGTGAAAGACTGGGTCCCCCACGCCTACGCCGCATTCGAGGACTACCGTCTTGGCGGGGTCAACCTGTCGGGCAAGGCGGTCGAGGTCCTGAAACGCCGCTTGGCCGGCGAAACTGTCACCGCCGAAAACTCTGGCATGAGCAAAGGCGAATGGCGCGAGTTTGAGGGGGTGTGGGGCTAACCCAGCATCCCGGTGGTTCAGCGTGGTCTGTGGTGTTTTGGCCCGCGCGCTGAACCCGGTCAGGGCCTTGAAAGCCTTTCGCCGCGTTTGATACACGGGGCTTGTAGAAAAACCGGCCAGATATTGGCCGGTTTTGGGGTGCCGTCCGCCACAGGGCTCAAACGCCCTTCAGTCTTCCATTGCTTCCAATTCGTCGATCATACCCGCGATCATCGACAGGCCCTTGTCCCAGAAAGCCGGGTCCGAGGCGTCAAGCCCGAAGGGCGCCAGCAATTCCCTATGATGCTTTGATCCGCCAGCTTTCAGCATCTCAAAATATTTCTGCTCAAAGCCCGGCAGGCCGGCCTCATAGGTTGCGTAAAGGGCGTTTACCA
>NZ_JBLJBV010000104.1:0-51622 GCF_047638075.1 Phaeovulum sp. | reverse complement strand
TGATGACGGTAGAACACCTGAATTTGGGGATCCCAACATATGATCCGGCCGCCTACTATAACGCCGTGCGCAATGCGCCGCTTACTTCGGTTCAGGGGGAAAGCCTTGATCGTGTGTTGCGCGCAATTGGAAAGAACTGACGACGGCGCGCCGAAGGCAGTGGTTTGTTTGGCGCGATGATAGGTGTTCATTACAGCCAGAATGGCGGATAGGGGTGTGATGACTGATCCCAGGCAGGGTGTTGAAATCGAGGATGTGTTATCCTCAATCCGGCGACTTGTGTCGCAAGAGGGCGCGATGGGGCACCGCACGGCGCCTTACCGCGCGCATGATGAATCCCCTGATATTTCTGCGCAAAAACAGACCCCGCCGGCCGAGCCGAAAGAAGCCCCATGCCTGGTGCTTACGCCTGCGTTGCGTGTAGAAGAAGAGACGGTCCAAGCACTGATTGACGATCTGGTATCTAGCGTGGATCTGACCAATTCCGGGTCAGATTTCGCGGCCGAGGAGGATGCGCACCCCCGCCCGCAAACCGAACACACCGTCAGCCTTACCAAAGAAGCCGCGCCTGAGGTTGATGCCCAGAATGCGCGTGTAGAATCATTCGTTTCCGATGCGGGTTGCGCTTTTGGCAAATCATTACCTGCGGTAGCGTTGACCGATGATTTCATTGGGGCGGTGGGTGATCTGGGTGATGAACTGTCCCGTTTGGAAGATACGATTGCCGAGATGGAGGCCGCTGTTGCCGACAGTGGGCTCGAGTTTGAGCCAGAGCACGAAGATGGCTTTGCGGCCGCATATAGGGATGATCTGGATAATTATTCAGATGAGTACGATTCAGCACCCTGGCATCCGGGGCCGGATCAAAGCGCCGAGGATGGGCGATCGAGCATTGATGAAAATGCCGAGGCTGACAAGGCACTCGTAACCAGCCAAGACGCAACCACGGCCGGGGCACAGCCGCTGCCTGATGCCTCTGATGATGCCCCCCTTGACGTCTACGAGGCGTTGGGCGCACCTGAGAGTGAGGAGCCGACAGGCCACGCAGCTATTGGGCCGCGCCGATTGCATTTGGCCGATACACCGCATGAACCACGCCGCCCCGAGATCAAACGCTCCAGCTATACCGAGACGAGCGACGCTGACGACATTGCAGCCGGGGCGGCGGCGCAGAGTTTGTTTGAGGGTGAAGGCACGGCCCTCGTGGACGAAGAAGCCTTGCGGGCGCTTGTATCTGAAATCATCCGCAAGGAACTGCAGGGCACTTTGGGCGAACGCATTACCCGCAACGTGCGCAAACTGGTGCGCCGGGAAATTCAGCGCGCCTTGAACAGTCAGGAATTTGACTGACAGCGCAGGCGAGAAAAGCGCCATTCAGGATGGTGTTGTAATAGGCACAAACGAAAATCGCACCCCAAAGGGTGCGATTTTCGTTTGTTCGAACTGATCTGGAAATCAGGCCGCCTCGGCCTCTTCCGCCGCCAACCGGCGTTCGCTTTCTTCGCGCGAAAGCGCAACAGAAGTCCGAACCCCCTTTGACACAAACTCCATCAATCCTTTCACCACCCGCTCGTTCGGGTCGATCCCGGCACAGGACAGCACTTCGCGCCCATCCCGTGAGCGCGCCCAACGGGCGATCTGTTCGGGGCCATTGCCGTACTTTTTGTCATCAGCGATCGCGTCATCCAATGCAGCAAGCACAACGGCGGCGAAAAGTTTCCGTGCTCGTTGACCCTGTTCATAGTTGAATGCGGAGCCGTCAACGAAATCGCGCATTATTCCGTCCTTTTTATTGCTCTTGCGTTTCCTGGCGTGGTCGCAATATGGCGTTTCCTATGCGATTCGATATGGCCGGGATTACATAACTGTCATGCGTCCAGTGCATGACTGCATTTTGCTCCCTACCGTATCTAGTCGGGTTGCCAGATGGCAACCGGCCATATATAGGTGCCCGTCACTTCCGATCAACCTGTCGCATAGGTTTTATTCCATGGCCAAAATCAATGGCAACGAAATTCGCCCCGGAAATATTCTGGAGCATGACGGCGGCCTTTGGGCTGCGGTCAAGGTCAACCATGTCAAGCCCGGCAAGGGCGGTGCATTCGCTCAGGTCGAGTTGAAGAACTTGCGTGATGGCCGAAAGTTGAACGAACGATTCCGTTCTGAAGACAAGGTCGATCAGGTGCGTCTGGACCAAAAAGACCAACAATTTCTGTATGAAACAGACGGCCGCCTGGTTTTCATGGACTCCGAAACCTATGAACAGGTCGAGCTGGATGCAGAATTGTTGGGGGACCGTCGCCCGTTCCTGCAAGATGGAATGACCGCCACGGTCGAGTATTTCGGTGAAGAGGCCCTGACTGTGTCGCTGCCGCAAAAGGTCACTTGCAAAGTGGTCGAGACGGAACCGGTGGTCAAAGGTCAGACCGCGACCAGCAGCTACAAGCCCGCGATTCTTGATAATGGCGTGCGCGTGATGGTGCCGCCGTTCATCGGAACGGATGAGCTGATCATCGTCAACACCGAACTATTCGAGTATTCCGAACGCGCCTGATCGCGCGATTGTGAACGCTAACGGGGCGGCCTACGGGCCGCCCTTTGTCATTCCGGCAGTTTTTCGATCAGCGCCACGGTTGCATCACCGGCAGTCATGGCCCCGGTCGCCTTCTCAAACCGCAGATACGCGATGCCACGCCCGCCCGCCTGGGTGTAAAGCGTGCCGACGGCGCGGCTTTCTGCCTCGATCGGTGTGCCAACGGGGGCGGCGCCGGTGACTGATACGGTGAGCAATCCTTTTTTCAACACGGTCTTGTGCTTCATCCGGGCTGTCACCTCTTGCCCGACATAGCAGCCCTTGCGGAAATCCACGCCGTGCAACCGCTCGAATCCGGCTTCCAGAATGTAGGTCTCATTGGGGATCAATTCGATCCCGGTTTCGGGAATGCAGTGTGCCACGCGGATTGCATCCCAATCGCTGCCGTCATCGCCCGCGTCAGCCCCGTAAAGGCGCCAGCCGAGGGCAGGGTGGCGCGGGTCGACCACCGCCCCATCGGGCGCGGGTCCGGTGCCACGCCGCACCTGAAGCGGGCTGGGTGCGATTTGCACATTGGCGCGCAGCCGGTAAAGCGTCAACCGGCGCATCAGGTCAGCGGCCAAAGGGGCCGCCACATCCAACAGCACGGCACCCTCTGACCTTAGCAAAAAGAAGTCTGCCAGATATTTGCCCTGTGCCGTCAGCAGGGCTGCATAGACCGGCCCGGCATCCAGATGGCGGACATCATTGGTAATCAGACCTTGCAGGAAATGCTCTTGCTCGGCCCCGGTAATCAACAGGATCTGACGCGTATTCATGACCGCTCCTTAATCTGCAAACTGCATTTGGCACAGCGCGGCATAGGTGCCGCCCGCTGCCAAAAGTGTTTCATGTGTGCCTTCTTCCACCACTTCGCCCGCGACAATCACCACAATCTTGTCGGCATTGCGCACGGTCGACAGGCGGTGTGCAATCACCAGCGTCGTCCGCCCGACCGACAGATCCTCTAGCGCGGCTTGCACCAACGCCTCTGATGCGGTGTCTAGCGCGCTTGTCGCCTCGTCCAGCAGCAGGATCGGCGCATCGCGCAGCACGGCACGGGCAATCGCCACGCGCTGCCGCTGACCGCCAGAGAGGTTTGATCCGCGGGGCCCCGCGGGGGAATCCAGCCCCTTTGCGAGGCTTGTCAAAAATTCACTGACATGGGCGGCATCCAGCGCGCGGGTCAGCACCTCTGGGGGGGTGTCGGTGCGCCCCAGCAAAACGTTTTCGCGCAGGGTTTCGTCAAAAAGCGCGGCATCCTGTGACACGGTCGAAAACAAATCGCGCAGCGCGGGCAGATCCAAGGTGCGAATGTCAACGCCGCCCACAGTCACGCGCCCGTCGGTTGGGTCGATCAGCCGGGTCAACAGGTTGAACACCGTGCTTTTGCCCGCGCCCGAGGGGCCGACCAGCGCTGTGGTCTTACCCGCAGGTGCGCTAAAGCATAGGCTGCGCAACACCGGCGTCGTGCCATACGAAAGCGACACGTTTTCCAGCCGGATTTCGGTATTTTTCGGGTCGGGGCGCAGGCCGCCCACCGGGCTGGTAATGCTGGAGGGCGTGTCGAGCAGCCGGTATAGCCGCTCAAGACTGGCTGCCGCGACTTGCCATGTGCCCGCCAGCCCGCCCAGCCGGCGCAGCGGCTGAAACGCCAGCGCCATGGCGGTGAAGAACGACATGAATTCCCCCACCGTGCGCTTGCCTTCGATAATCTCGCTACCGCCAAGGATCAGCACCGCGAAAAAGCCAAGGCCGGTTACGACGTCGATCAACGCCGGGATTGCGGCGTTGGAGGCGGCCATCTTGATCTGTGCCTTGCGGATCATCAGGACGATCTGTTCAAAGCGGCCGATCTGGTAATCTTCCATCCGGTTCAGCTTTACCGCCGTGATGCCGTGGAAAACCTCGTCCAGCCGTGTGGCGCGTTGCCCCGCTTGCACCCGCATTTGCCCGGTTTTGCGGCGGATATAACGCTGCGCCATCGTCGTCGGCAGGATCAGTAGTGGCGCGCCGATCAGCGCCGCCGCCGTCCACCGCGGGTCAATCGAAATTGCCACACCAAAGAGCGCAATCAATGAAACCGCATCGCGCCCCGCACCGGTGATGAAGGTGGACCAGACGCCTTGCACCGCAATCGTGTCACCCTGCACCCGTTCCAACAACTCGCCCGGCGGGTGGGCCTGAAAAAAGGCCGCATCCAGCCCTAGAATGTGGCGCAACAGGTCAACCTGCATCGCGATTGACGTGCCCAGTGACACCCGTGTCAGCAGCGTGCGATAGATGATCGAGGTTGCCGCGCGGATCAAAAACAGCGACAGGATCGCGCCGCCAACCCACCAGACCGCGCTAGCCTCGCCCCCGACAAAAACCCGGTCGAACAATGGTTCCAGCATATAAGACAGCGCGCCCAGCGTTGACCCTTCGATGATCATGAACCCCATCGCGGCCGCCATCGTGCCGATGTGCGCGCGTAGATATTCCCGCCAAAGCCGGGCAAACAGAATACGAGAGCCGTAGGGATCTTTGGACGCAGCCAAGGGCGGTTCCTTCAGACGAGGTCAGGCCACGGGTCTAGCGCGAATGAAGTGGGGGGTGCAAGCTGCGGTGGCGGCTTTGGCAGGCGGCAGGCATCGGGCAAGGCCGCGTCCAGCGTGCTCTTATCGTGTGTGGGGGCGGTCCTCAACCTCAACCGGCCCGCCAGATCAGGCGCCGTGACTTTCCAGCCAGTCGATCATCCAGGCCACATCAGCGTCACCACCGTGGTCATCGCGCGGGACCGCGCTGTCGAATGGTTCGCTCGCAGCGGGTCTGGCGGGCCCGGTTATCTCAGCGGGCGTCACAGTTGTCCCGGCATAGGCCCCAAAGCTAAGCGCAAAGGCCAGTGGGCTAAGCAGAACGGATCGTTTGGTGCGGTTGGTTTTGGACATCGTGATCTCCCTTATTGGGCGCAGGGTCGCTGAGCGGACCCGTTCGGGCAAATCACCAAGAGGAGAGGCGCGCGTGAACGGCAATTAGTCGCCAATACAGCCGAAAATGACCGTAATGCGCGCACAAAGTGGGGGTAAGGTTTCCCGTAGATACCAAAACCACCAGATGCGGCACGCCCGGGGCCGCGCTGCCCCGGTGCGAACTGTCTTGCAAATATAGCTTTCTCGTCGTCTACTATACTGAAAACCGCGCGTTCCTGATATGGGCGTGAAGGTTCTGAAAGGGGGGTATGCGTGGCGATATCTGGCCGCGATGACCGGTTCGTTGAATTCGAACAGGTCCAGAAAAGTTATGATGGCGAAACCCTGGTGGTGAAGGATCTGAACCTTGCCATCGGTAGGGGCGAGTTTCTGACCATGCTGGGCCCCTCTGGCAGCGGCAAGACTACCTGCCTTATGATGCTGGCCGGGTTCGAGGCTGTCACTCATGGTGAAATCCGTCTTGGGGGACGCCCGATCAACCAAATGCCACCCCACAAGCGCGGCATAGGGATGGTGTTCCAGAACTACGCGCTGTTTCCGCACATGACCGTGGGTGAAAATCTGGCCTTCCCGCTGGAGGTGCGCGGAATCGGCAAGGCCGAGCGCGAGGCCAAGATCCGGCGCGCGCTTGACATGGTTCAGATGGGGGCCTTTGCCAATCGCCGCCCGGCGCAGCTTTCGGGTGGTCAGCAGCAGCGCATTGCACTGGCGCGCGCCTTGGTCTTTGAGCCGGAATTGGTGCTGATGGATGAACCGCTGGGGGCGCTGGATAAACAACTGCGAGAGCATATGCAGTTTGAGATCAAGGAGTTGCACGCCAGCCTTGGCATTACTGTCGTTTATGTCACCCATGACCAGGGCGAGGCGCTTACAATGTCGGACCGGGTGGCGGTGTTCAATGATGGCCGGATCCAGCAACTTGCCCCACCTGATGAGCTTTACGAGCGCCCCGCCAACAGTTTTGTCGCGCAGTTCATCGGTGAGAACAACAAGCTGCCCGGCGTGATCGAAGAGATTGTCGACGGGCGGGCGCGGGTGCGGTTGGACGACGGCACCGTGATCGCCGCAACAGCGGTGAATGTCAGCGAAAAGGGGCAAAGAACGCTGGTTTCAATCCGTCCCGAGCGCATCGAATTTCGCTATGAACTGCTGCCCGAAGGCATCGAACCTGTTGAGGCCGAGGTGCAAGAGACGATTTATATGGGCGATATCTTTCGTACCCGGCTGCGCGTAGCTGGGTCGGATGATTTCATCATGAAATGCCGCAACACCATTGGGCAACGGCGGCTTGCCGCAGGCGAAAAGGTGCGTATCGCCTGGGCGCCACAGGATGCACGCGCCTTGGATTTACCCGAAAACATGCGCGAAAACTCAACCAATTGACGCTAATGGAAGCAGACCCGGAGGAGGGGGAAAGCAGATGAAACGGCATATAACCACAGCCATCGCTGGCCTGGCCACGATAACGATAGGCTCAACCGTCGCGGCGCAAGAAATCACCGTGATGTCTTTTGGCGGTGCTTATGGCGCCAGCCAGATGGAAGCCTACTACAAACCCTATATGGCAGAGACCGGCGTGAAGATCATTTCGGTTGATGCCGATAATCCGGCGATTCCGGTCAAAGCGCAGGTTGAGGCTGGCAATGTTACGCTGGACGTCGTGGACCTTGAACCATCCGATGTGGTGCGGCTCTGCGACGAGGGCGCGCTGGAAGTGCTGCCGATCGACGATCTGCCCGATGGGGCCGACGGCACCCCGGCACGCGATGATTTTGTCGATGGCACGCTTTATGACTGCGCCGTGGGGACCATCGTTTATTCTACCCTGATTGCCTATCGCGCCGACCTGACCAATGCGGTGACATCTTCGGCCGATTTCTTTGATCTGGAAAACTTCCCCGGTAAACGGGGAATGCGCAAAAGTGCCAAATTCGCGTTGGAGCTGGCGCTGATGGCCGACGGCGTGGCACCGGCCGATGTCTACGATACCCTGTCCACCCCCGAAGGTGTGGACCGTGCGTTTGCAATGCTCGACAAGATCAAGGGGCAGGTGGTCTGGTGGGAAGCGGGCGCGCAGGCACCGCAACTGCTGGCGGATGGCGAGGTGGTGATGACCACCGGCTATAACGGCCGCTTCTTTGACGCGATGGTCGAGGAGGGCCAGCCCTTCACACTATTCTGGCCGCACCAGATTCTGGATTTCAACCTTTACGCGATCCCGACAGGGGCGCCACACAAGGACGAGGCATGGAAGTTCATCAAATATGCGACCGACACCACGCGGTTGGCATCGCAGGCGACCTATATCAGCTATGGCCCCGCGCGGCGTTCTTCGGCGGCAATGGTCGGTCTTTACAAGGATGGCAAAACCGAGATTGCGCCCTTCCTGCCGACCTATCCTGATTATGTCGCGGATTCGCTGACCACCAGCATTGATTTCTGGGCCGACCACGACATCGAGTTGAGCGAGCGGTTCAACACCTGGCTGGTGAACTGATCGCGGGGACTTTCTTCATATCAACCGGGGGCGGCTTTGACCGGCCCCGGCTTTTCCCAGCGCAAATGAAACAATGATCGAAACTGCCCCCAGCCCCGGAATGCAACTGACCACCGTGGATGGGCTGCCACTGAAACAGGCGCTTGCCCGTGCGCAGCGTCGTGGGCGCCGCCGGGCATTTTTGCTGGTGGCACCGCTGCTGTTGTTCATCCTGGTTTCCTTTGTCTTTCCGATCGGGCAGATGTTGTTTCGGTCGATCCATAACCCCAGCTTTCCCGATCACATGCCGCAATTAACGGCCTGGTTCAAAGCCACAGATCAAGGGGCTGTGCCGGATGAGGCGGCCTTTGCGGCGTTGGCAGAGGATCTGCGCGCCTCGGCCAGTGCGCGCACCATCGGTATTGTGGGCACAAGGGTGAACTATGAAATGGCGGGGACGCGCTCGTTGTTCACGTCGACCGGGCGCAAGGCGCGTGCGCTTGAGCCGCCCTTTGCCAAAAGCCTGCCCGCAGTCGACAGGAAATGGGCGGACCCGGATCTTTGGGCGGCGATGCGGACTGCCTCAGCGGCCATTAGCCCGGATTTCTACATCGCGGCGCTGGACCGAACCCGGGATAACGGTGGCAACATTGTCAAAGTGGCGCCCGAGCGGCAGGTGTATCTGAACCTGTTTGGCCGCACGCTTGCCATCTCGTTGGGGATTACGTTGATCTGCCTTTTGCTGGGCTTTCCGGTGGCGCATCTGTTGGCGACGTTACCGATGCGCCAGTCGAACCTGCTGATGATCCTGGTGCTATTGCCTTTCTGGACGTCGCTTTTGGTGCGTACGACGGCGTGGATCGCCATTTTGCAGGGGCAGGGGGTGATCAACTCGGTTCTTGTCGCACTTGGAATACTTTCGGACGACGGACGATTGGCGATGATGTACAACCTTACCGGAACCATCATCGCCATGGTTCATATCCTGCTGCCCTTCATGATCTTGCCGCTTTATTCGGTGATGCGCGCGATCAACCCTACCTATGCACGGGCGGCACGCTCGTTGGGGGCGACGTCCTGGACCACCTTTCGGCGCATCTATCTGCCGCAGACATTGCCGGGGATGGGGGCGGGGGCGATCCTCGTCTTTATTCTGGCGGTTGGCTATTACATCACTCCCGCGCTGGTCGGGGGCGCTTCGGGGCAGCTGATCTCAAACATGATCGCCTTCCATATGCAAAACTCGTTGAACTGGTCGTTGGCGGCGGCGCTGGCCACGCTGCTTTTGGCGGCGGTGCTGCTGCTTTACTGGCTTTATGACCGGCTTGTCGGCGTCGACAACATGAAGCTGGGCTAGGCCCCGCAAACCGTCAAAGGAGGTCAGCATGTCAATTCCAGCCTATGCCACCCCGCTTGAACGTCTGTGGCGCTATGCCTACCGGGTGATCTGCGCGTTGATCCTGCTGTTTTTGATCGCGCCAATTTTGATCATCATTCCCCTTTCTTTCAACGCCGAGCCGTATTTCACCTTTACCAACAAGATGTTGACCCTTGACCCCGAGGGGTATTCCCTGCGCTGGTATGATCGGTTGCTGACCTACGGCATGGCTGCCCCCGAGGCTGCGCGTGATTGGGCTTGGTGGGTGGATAGCTGGCACAATTCGCGCTGGTTGCAGGCAGCTAAAAACTCGGTGATCATCGGCTTTTTCGCCACGCTCCTGGCAACAACGCTGGGAACTTTGGCGGCACTCGGGTTGTCGCGTTCCGATATGCCCTGGCGGCGCACGATCATGGCGATCCTGATTTCACCGATGATCGTGCCGATTATCATTACGGCGACGGGGCTGTTCTTTTTCTATTCGATGACGGGGCTTAGCGGCACCTATGCGGGCATTATCCTGGCGCATGCCACCTTGGGGATACCCTTTGTCATTATTACCGTCACGGCGACGCTTTCGGGCTTTGACCAGTCTTTGACCCGGGCGGCCGCCAACCTTGGGGCCACGCCGTCGCGCATCTTCTTTCGCATCACGATGCCGTTGATCCTGCCGGGGGTAATCTCGGGGGCGCTGTTCGCCTTTGTCACCTCTTTTGACGAGGTGGTGGCGGTGCTGTTCATTGCCGCACCCGACCAACAGACGATTCCGCGCCAGATGTGGAACGGTATCCGCGAACAGATCTCGCCCTCGATACTGGCAATCGCAACGATCCTTGTTGCCATCTCGGTTCTGCTGCTGACAGCGGTCGAGCTGCTGCGGCGGCGGAGCGAGCGGCTGCGCGGGATCAGCCCACATTGATGGCCCCGGTGTTACCGGCAAGGCGGGTCATGGATTGACCGGCGTTCAGGGGCTTCGCCTTTGCAGGCTGGCAAAAACGCGCTAGAGGGGAAGGGATCTGCGAAAAAGGCGATGGTGCCTGAAGCGCGGCGCAACTCTATCAAGGTGGCCCCAGTGACCAAACATCAAAATCCGCAAGAACCCCGCCTTACCTCATTATCGCATGGTGGCGGCTGTGGCTGCAAAATCGCCCCCGGTGTCTTGTCCGAGATTTTGAAGGGCACGGCGTCGATGCCCATTCCCCCCGAACTCATGGTCGGTATTGAAACGTCGGATGATGCCGCGGTCTATCGCCTTAATGATGAACAGGCGCTTGTCGCTACCGTCGATTTCTTCATGCCCATCGTGGATGATCCGGTTGATTTTGGCCGTATCGCGGCGACCAACGCGATCAGTGATGTCTATGCCATGGGAGGGCGGCCGATCATGGCGCTGGCGCTGGTGGGGATGCCGATCAACGTTTTGTCCACAAAGACCATTGGGCGCATTCTTGAAGGCGGCGCGATGGCGTGCCGTGCCGCCGGTATCCCGGTTGTGGGGGGGCATACGATTGACTCGGTCGAGGCGATCTATGGGCTGGTGGCGCTAGGGCTGATTCACCCCGATCTGGTCAAGCGTAACGCGGGCGTGCAGCCCGGTGACTGTCTGGTACTGGGCAAGCCGATCGGGGTTGGCGTGATGTCTGCGGCGCTGAAACAGGGCAAGCTGGGCGATGCCGGCTATAATGAGATGATTGCCACCACAACGCAGTTGAACACGCCGGGGCCAGAGTTGGCCGCGTTGGCCGGTGTAAACGCGATGACCGATGTGACCGGGTTCGGGTTGGCAGGCCACGCGTTAGAGATGGCGCGTGGTGCCGGCTGCGAGATCCGGCTTGACTGGTCGTCGGTGCCGCTTTTGCGGGGGGTCCGGTCGCTGGCGGCGCAGGGGCTTGTGACGGGCGCTTCGGGCCGCAACTTTGACAGCTACGGCGCCAGCGTTGTTGTCCCCGATTCCTTCGCCGCCGAAGACCGGGCACTGCTGTCTGACCCCCAGACCAGTGGTGGCCTGCTTGTGTCGTGTTCCCCCCAAACCGTGGACGCGGTGTTGCAGATTTTCAACCGTCACGGCTTTGCCTCTGCGCAGGTCGTGGGCAATGTTGGCCCTGTCTGTGCGGCGCCGGGCGTCGTGGTCAGTTAAGGGCCCTGCTGTAGCGATCAGTTTTCGTGTGGCCGCTGTGAGGGGCGGCCCACACTGATCGCTTGCAAGGCGGTTCACCCTATTTGCAGCCAACGCTGGACCGCAGGGTTTTCAGGGGCCAAACAACTGAACGCCCGGTTTCAGGCATTGAACAAGAAGTGCAAGACGTCACCGTCTTTGACTTCGTAGGTTTTGCCCTCAATGCGGAACTTGCCCGCCTCGCGCGCGCCCGCTTCGCCGTTACCGGCTACATAATCATCAAAAGCGATGGTTTCCGCCCGGATGAAGCCACGCTCGAAATCACCATGGATCACCCCGGCGGCAGCGGGGGCAAGCGTGCCTTTGCGAATTGTCCAGGCGCGGGCCTCTTTTGGGCCGATGGTAAAATATGTTTGCAAACCCAACAGGTTGTAACCTGCGCGGATCAACCGATCAAGCCCAGCTTCCTCCAGGCCCATCTCGGCCAGGAACATCGCGGCCTCTTCATCCTCCAGCTGGCTGATCTCTTCCTCGATCCGGGCCGAGATGACAACCATTCCCGCGCCTTGGGCCTTGGCCATTTCCGCCACCAGCGCGGTCTGGCTGTTGCCGCTGGCCGCTGCGGCCTCTTCGACGTTGCAGACGTAAAGAACGGCCTTGGCGGTCAGCAATTGCAGCATTTGCCATTGTTTGCGGTCATCAGCGGCGATGGCAAGGGTTCGCGCAGGTTTACCCTGTTCCAGCACGGCCAGCGCGGCACGCAGCAGACGTTCCTGATCAACCGCATCCTTGTCGCCGCCCTTGATCTTGCGGGCGATCCCGGCAAGGCGCTTTTCGATGCTTTCCATATCGGCAATCATCAATTCGGTTTCGATGGTTTCGGCATCGGCTACGGGGTCGATACGGCCTTCGACATGGGTGATGTCGCCATCCTCAAAGCAGCGCAGCACATGGGCGATGGTGTCGCATTCGCGGATGTTGGCCAGAAACTGGTTGCCCAGACCCTCGCCTTTGGAGGCGCCTTTTACCAGACCTGCAATATCAACAAAGGTCATTCGTGTGGGGATGATCGCCTTCGAGCCCGCAATCGCCGCCAGCTTTTCCAGACGGGGGTCCGGCACGGCCACCTCACCCACGTTCGGCTCAATCGTGCAGAACGGAAAATTTGCGGCCTGCGCGGCGGCGGTCCGGGTCAGGGCGTTGAACAGGGTTGATTTGCCCACGTTCGGCAGCCCGACGATGCCCATTTTAAAGCCCATGTCTGATACTCCTGCCGAAAAGGTCTGGCGCTACATAGGCAAAGGAACGAGGCAGGGCAAGCAGGCGCAAACGATGACACCCGTCAGGCCCGCTGCGTACCGCTTGTTTGCGGTTTGAAAAGGGTATGACGATTGTGCGAGATGACCCGTCGTGCCGTTTGTACGGTTTTGCGATAGGGAAAGATCGCGTCGGTACCAGGTGGAGGACCGGCCTCTGATCCGGCCGGGGTTTGACCCATTGATTTTCTTCGCCCCATCGCGCAAACCCTAAGAAACGGCAGGGATGGGGCGGCAGATGACCAGAATCGACATTACTTTTGCAAAGCTCAGGGCCGAGGGGCGCAAAGCCTTTGTCACCTATATCATGGCGGGGGACCCAAATCCGGAAGCCTCGCTTGCCGTGATGAAGGGGTTACCGGGCGCAGGCGTCGATATCATCGAACTGGGGATGCCGTTCACCGACCCGATGGCCGACGGCCAGACGATCCAGCGGGCAGGCCAACGCGCGCTGGATGCGGGGCAAACGCTGCAAAAAACGCTGGATATGGTGACCGAGTTCCGCAAGACGGATACCACCACCCCGATCGTTTTGATGGGCTATTACAACCCGATCTATTCCCGTGGCGTTGACCGCTTTTTGATTGACGCCAAAGCTGCGGGGATTGACGGTTTGATTGTCGTCGATCTGCCCCCCGAAGAAGACGCCGAGCTTTGCCTGCCCGCGCAAGCCGCCGGGCTGAACTTTATCCGTCTGGCCACCCCCACGACCGATGACCAGCGCCTGCCCAAGGTGCTGCAAAACACGTCGGGCTTTGTCTATTACGTCTCGATCACCGGAATTACCGGCGCCGCTGCTGCACAGGCCGCCGATGTTGCCCCCGAGGTGGCCCGGATCAAGGCCAAGACCGATCTGCCGATTATTGTCGGCTTTGGCATCACAACCCCAGAGGCCGCGCAAAGCATCGCCTCGGTTGCGGATGGTTGCGTTGTCGGCTCGGCGATCGTCAAGCTGATCGGTGAGGGCCGCCCCGTCGCAGAGGTGCTGGCGCATGTTGCCGATCTGGCCGCAGGGGCGCACCGCGGCTGATTTGGCCCCCGCCCCAGCCTTCAGCGCAGGCGGGCCAAGCGCGCGAGGCCAGGCAGGATCAAGGCCATGGTGCAGGCAACTGCGGCGAAAGACCAGCGCAGACCCGCCGTCTGCGCCACCAGCCCCATCGCCACCGGCCCCAGAAAGAACCCGGTAAACCCGATCATCCAGGCCCGCGAAATGGCGTAGCCGCGCAGCGTCGGTGCGACCGCGCGCCCCAACAGAGAATTGGCCGACGGCACCACCACCGCTACCCCCAGCCCGATCAGTGCCACCCCGATCAACGCCACGCCCTGCACCGGCGCCAGCGCCACAACCAGTGCCCCGAAAACCCCGATCACCGCCGAACCCGCAACCAGGCGTGCCTCGCCCATCCGCGAGGCCAGGAACTGGCCTGACATCCGGCCAATACCCATCGTCAGCCCCAGCATTGCCGGGCCAAACGACCCGTCGCCACTGACCCCGCCCAACGTGCGCTCGATATGCAGGGCCGACCAGGTTTCGGTTGCGTTTTCTGACACGAAAGCGGCAAACAGGATGGCCGCGGCCGGCAGGATCGCCCCCCAGGGAGAGATTGCCACCCCGTCGCTATCCGATGGTGTGTGCGGCGGGTCGGCACGCTCGATCATCAAAACCGCCAGCACCAAAAGCGCCAGTGCAATCAGCGGTGTAACCTCGATTGGCGTCCAGTCTGCCTTGCGCGCCAAACCGATGCCAAAGGCCGTCACGGCAAACGTAAAAGAAAACAGCGCATGGTTGAGGTTCATCAATGGCAGGGCCAACCGATCCTCTAAAACTGATATGCGCACGTTTGTGGCTATATCCAGTGTCGACATCGCTGCCCCCATCAGCAAAAGCACCGCTGCCAGCGACCAAAGCCCAACCGTAAGCAGCGGCAACATTGCGGCCAGCGCCATCAGCACCGCAGCTAGTGGCAAGGCCCATTGCCCCAATGCGGCGATGACCCGCGGCGATGCCGCCATTGCCGCGATGCCCCCCACCGCAGAGAGAATCAACACCACGCCAAGCTGCGCATCGCTTGCCGCGGCGGCCTCTTTGTATTCTGGCAGGAAGGCCGTGAAGCCGCCCCAGAACACCCCCACCGCAGCCAAACCCGCCCCCGTGGCCCGAGACGCCCTCAGCTCTGCCAAAATTGCCATGATTGCGCCTTCAAAAGCGGTTAAGTGATTGTCAGGCCCCGATAGCATGGGCACGAATGCCGGACAATTGGCCGGGTGTCGCAAGAGGGGCGTTCGGCAAGATTGCCCCGCCTGGTAAGGATTGCGCCCGGCAATGGCGTGCAGGGGCATCAAATGCTTTTCATTCCAGGGGATGTCTGCTAAGCGGGCCGCCTTGCGGGTGTGCACCCTTGGAGGATGCCCGATAACCTATAGACTAATGGAGAATACCAATGGCCAAAGAGATCGAGAATCTCGAAGCTGTGGTGCGGACGGGGACAGGCAAGGGGGCCGCTCGTCAAGCTCGTCGTGAGGGCAGCGTACCTGGCATTGTTTACGGTGGCGGCAAAGATCCGCAACCGATCAATCTGGACTATAACAAGCTGTTGACGCGCTTGCGCAAAGGCCGCTTTCTGTCGACCCTGTTCAACCTGAAGGTCGAGGGCCAGGAAGACGTGCGTGTGATCTGCCGTGGCGTGCAACGCGACGTCGTCAAGGATCTGCCGACGCATATCGACCTGATGCGCACGCATCGCGCATCGCGGATTGCGCTGTTCATTCACGTCAACTTTGAAAACCACGAAGCGGCCCCGGGGCTTAAGCGTGGCGGCACGCTAACCGTGGTGCGCCCCGAGGTGGAGCTGGAAGTTCCGGCAGGTGATATTCCCGATCACATCACCGTGGACCTGACCGGCAAGCAAATCGGAGATGTGATCCACATCGAGGATGTGACGCTGCCGGCCGGTGCCAAGGTTACGATTGACCGGAACTTTGTCATTGCAAATATCGCAGCACCTTCAAGCCTGCGTTCGTCTGATGGTGAAGAATCCGAAGAAGCCGACGCAACAGAAGAATAATCGTTTCACGATTACCATAGGCGCGGGGGGCAAGCTGCCCTCCGCGTTTTGCATTTCGAAATGGCGGCAGTGGCCATAAGGGCGCAACGCTTGCGCCACGGTATGCCTCGTCCTATTTTGAGGCGGATCAGGGGGGTGGCGATGAAGCTTTTTGTGGGTCTGGGAAATCCGGGCGCGAAATATGCAGGCAACCGACACAATATCGGCTTTATGGCGGTTGAGCGGATTGCAGAAGATCACGGGTTTTCGCCGTGGCGCGCAAAATTTCAGGGCCTGATAAGCGAGGGGCGGTTAGGGGATGAGCGCGTTGCCCTGCTTAAGCCCGGCACTTTCATGAACCTGTCGGGCCAGTCAGTTGGTCAGGCGGCGCAGTTTTACAAGCTGACGCCCGCCGACATCACCGTGTTTCATGATGAATTGGATCTGGCGCCGGGTAAATTGCGGGCCAAGACGGGGGGCGGGCACGCGGGTCACAACGGGCTGCGCTCGATCCATGCCCATCTGGGCGAGGCTTACGCGCGGGTGCGGCTGGGTATCGGTCATCCGGGCCACAAAGACCGGGTGGCGGGGTATGTTCTGTCCGATTTCGCCAAATCGGACCGGGACTGGCTGGGCGACCTTTTAAGCGGTATTTCGGATGGGGCGGTGGCGTTGGCCGCAGGGGATGCCCCACGGTTTTTGAACACGGTGGCGCTGCGGATGGCGCCGCCGCGGCCCTCCACCGGTGCGCGGGCGGCAACGACGCAAAAGACAGATCCGCCACAACCTGTCCTGCCAGCCACGGCCCAGCCGGATACCCGTTCCATGCTGGCGCGGTTGGCAGACCGTTTTCGCCACTAACGGGGCCGCTTTGGGGGCATTACCCAAGACAGCCTTGCGATATGCTTGCCCGCATGGTTCCCTCTGAACGGGGGGATGGCCATGCGGTTTATACGATTTGCCTTGCGGGCGCTTTTGGTTCTGGCGCTGATCCTTGGGGTGGCGGCCCTTTGGAAGCGTGACGAGCTTGCGCGGCTGCTGGCCGTCAACAGCCTGTTTGCAGCAGATAAAATTACGGAAAATTTTTCCCATATGGACCGGCTGTTCCTGACCCGCCCCTTGCCGCGCGGCGATGGCCCGGTATCGGCCTTGCCAATGGGGGATGCTATCGATCTGCCGGCGGGCATGCCGGCCTGGATTGATGCACGCTGGGTCACTGCGATGGTTGTGCTGAAAGAGGGTCATCTGGTGCATGAGGCCTATTACCGCGGCACGGCGCCCAACGATTTGCGGATTAGCTGGTCGGTGGCCAAAAGTTTCCTCTCGGCGCTGTTCGGTACGCTTCATGCAGACGGCACCATCCCTGACCTGGATGCGCAGGTGGTGGATTATGCGCCGTTGTTGAAAGGCTCGGCCTACGACGGGGCGACAATCCGCGATGTGCTTACCATGTCTTCCGGTGTTTCATTCAATGAGGACTATCTGGATTTCAATTCTGATATCAATCGGATGGGGCGGGTTCTGGCGCTGGGCGGCACGATGGATGGCTTTGCGGCGGCGCTATCTGCCAGAGCGGCGGAACCGGGCAGCCGGATGCATTATGTGTCGATTGATACGCATGTGCTGGGCATGGTGATTGCCGGCGCCAGCGGGCGCGATCCTGCGGATTTGCTGGATGAGCGGATCATTCAACCTCTGGGCCTGGAAGCGGCGCCCTATTACCTGACCGATGGGGAGGGTGTGTCCTTTGTGCTGGGCGGGCTGAATCTTACCACGCGCGATTATGCGCGGTTGGGGCAGCTTTTCTTGCAGCGGGGTCAGTGGCTGGGGCGACAGATCGTGCCCGCCGATTGGGTGGCGAAATCTACGGCATTGCAGGCGCCGGGTGGGGCGGGATACGGTTACCAGTGGTGGGTGCCGGTCGATAGTGCCGCGCATGGAGATGACTATTTCGCCCACGGGATCTATGGCCAATATATCTACATCAACCCGGCCCATGAGGTGGTGATTGCGGTAAATTCGGCCGACAGGGGTTTCAGGGAACCGGGTGTGGATGATGAAAACCTGGCGCAGTTGCGCGCATTGGCCGAAAGCCTTTGAGGCAAGGGGGGGCGAATGGAGAAGCTACCGGCGGTAAATGTTCTGGGCGGGGTTCTGGCCCCCTGCTCGGTGATGCCGCGCACCGGATTTTTCCGCGACGGGGTATGTAACACCTGCTTTGAAGACCGTGGCAGTCATACCGTCTGCGCGCTGATGACAGCTGAATTTCTGGCGTGGTCGGCCTATATCGGCAATGATCTGACGACACCGCGCCCGGAACTGGGGTTTGCGGGCCTGCGCCCTGGCGATCACTGGTGCCTTTGTGCCGCGCGCTTTCTGGAAGCCCATGACGAAGGCTGCGCGCCGCTGGTTCGGCTGGAGGCAACCCACCGGGAGGCTCTGGCGATCATACCGCTGGAAGTGCTGCAGATTTACGCGCAATCTGAATAAAAAAGCCCGCCAAACGGGCGGGCCATTGGGATAACTGTCTGGCACTTAAATCTTGCGAACGCGAATTACCACGTCAACCCGCGTAACCTCGGCCCCGGCGGGGGCCTTGGGCAGGCGGGTGATCTCAAGATCTTCGGCGGGTGCATCGGTAATTTCCGAGGTATCTTCCCAGAAGTAATGCGGATGATCATCCATTCGCGTATCAAAGTAAGAACGCGCCCCGTCAACGGTGATTTCCTGCATCAACCCCGCTTCGCAAAATGCGCGAAGCGTGTTGTAGACGGTGGCCAAAGATACCGCCTCGCCATTATTGCGTGCGCTGGCATAAAGCCCTTCGGCGGTAACGTGGCGGTTGTTTCCGTCACCGATCAGCAACGAGGCCAAGGATAGGCGTTGCCGCGTGGGGCGCAAGCCGCCGTCCGCCAGCCATTTCTGCCCGCGTTCTGCTGCAATGGTCTTCATCGTATTCTTTCCGATCATGTAACGTGATTATAACGCGCCATCGAGACTTATTTCAATGCCAAACTATGGCCCTTTGCCCCGGTCCGCCTGTTCAGGTGGCCATCTGCGGCACTTGCTTAGGATTGCAGGCGGATGATAAAGGAATGGAAAAGCAAAGACCAATCACGGGGGAATGAGGTCTGATGACAGGGTATCCGACGCGCTTTGAGCGGGAAGATCTGTTGAAATGCGCGCGCGGCGAGCTGTTCGGGCCGGGCAATGCCCAATTGCCGGAACCGCCCATGCTGATGATGGACCGGATCACCGATATTTCGGCCGATGGTGGCCTGCACGGCAAGGGCCATGTGGTTGCTGAATTCGACATTACCCCTGATCTGTGGTTTTTTGACTGCCACTTTCCCGGCAATCCGATCATGCCGGGCTGCCTGGGCCTGGACGGTCTGTGGCAGTTGACCGGTTTCAATCTGGGCTGGCGCGGCTGGCAGGGGCGCGGCTACGCCTTGGGCGTGGGTGAGGTCAAACTGACCGGCATGGTGCGCCCTGACCGCAAGATGCTGACCTACAAGGTGGATTTCACCAAGGCGATCCAGACCCGGCGCCTGACCATGGGCGTGGCTGACGGTATTGTCGAAGCCGACGGCGAAGTGATCTATATCGTCAAGGATATGAAAGTCGCTCTTTCTGAGAGCTGACCCCAAGCAAGGAGGCCGCTTTATGCGCCGCGTCGTCATCACCGGAATCGGGATCATCTCGCCCATCGGCAACAGCGCCGAAGAAGTCACCGAAAGCCTGCGCACGGGCCGTTCGGGCATCGTAGCCGCCCCCGACTACGCCGAACATGGGTTCCGCAGTCAGGTGAAGGGTCAGCCCAACATCGTGCTGGAGGACCATATCGACAAGCGCAACCTGCGTTTCATGGGGCCGGGTGCGGCCTATAACTTTCTGTCGATGGAACAGGCGATCCGCGATTCCGGGCTGGAAGAGGCTGATGTTTCCAACCCGCGTACTGGCCTGATCATGGGGTCTGGCGGACCCTCGACCTCAAACTTCTTTCTTGCGCACCAAACGGTTATCGAAAAAGGCGCGCCCAAGAGGATGGGCCCGTTCATGGTAACCCGCTGCATGAGCAGCACCAACTCGGCCTGCCTTGCGACGCCGTTCAAGATCAAGGGGGTGAACTATTCGATCACCTCCGCCTGTTCCACCAGCGCGCATTGCATCGGCAACGGTGTCGAGCAGATCCAGATGGGCAAGCAGGACATAGTCTTTGCCGGCGGCGGAGAAGAGCTGGACTGGACGCTATCGTGCCTGTTTGACGCGATGGGCGCAATGTCGTCGAAATATAACGACACCCCCACGCAGGCCAGCCGCGCCTTTGACGCCAACCGCGACGGATTCGTCATTGCGGGCGGCGGCGGCGTTGTGGTGCTGGAAGAGCTTTCACATGCATTGGCGCGGGGCGCCAAAATCTACGGCGAAGTCACCGGATACGGCGCCACCTCGGACGGGCACGACATGGTCGCCCCATCGGGTGAGGGTGGCGAACGCTCGATGCGGCTGGCGGTGGCGACCCTGCCCGAGGGCCGCAAAGTCAGCTATATCAACGCCCACGGCACCTCGACCCCTGCTGGCGACGTGACCGAGGTTGAGGCCGTCCGCCGCGTCTTTGGCGAGGGCAATGTACCGCCGATTTCCTCGACCAAATCGCTGACCGGCCACAGCCTTGGCGCGACCGGCGTGCATGAGGCGATCTATAGCCTGTTGATGATGAAAGAGAAATTCATTGCAGCCTCAGCCAATGTCGTGACTCTGGATCCCGCCATCCGCCCCGAAGAAATTGCCACCACGCTGCGCGAAGGCGTCGAAATTGACAGCGTTTTGTCCAATAGCTTCGGTTTCGGCGGCACCAACGCTACGCTGCTGATGAGCAAGTTTGAAGGATAATCGGACATGGCCGATCTGATGAAGGGCAAACGCGGCCTTGTGATGGGGGTGGCGAATGAACGCTCGATCGCGTGGGGCATTGCCTCGGCGCTGCGGCGCGAAGGGGCAGAACTGGCGTTTTCCTATCAGGGCGAGGCGTTCGGCAAGCGGGTTGAACCGCTGGCCGCCTCGGTTGGGTCAAACCTGTTGGTCGATGTTGATGTAAACAATGACGACAGCCTTGATGCGGCTTTCACGCGGCTCAAGTCGGAATGGGGTACGATGGATTTTCTGATCCACGCCATTGCCTATTCGGACAAGAACGAACTGACCGGCCGTTTCATCAACACCAGCCGCGACAACTTCAAGAACTCATTGGCAATTTCGTGTTACTCCTTCATTGACGTGTCACGCCGCGCTTCGGAAATGATGCCGGATGGCGGCAGCCTGATTACCCTGACCTATGGCGGCTCAAACCGGGTGACGCCGTTTTACAATGTCATGGGTGTGGCCAAGGCGGCGCTCGAATCCTCGGTCCGCTATCTAGCCAACGATCTTGGCCCCGACGGTATCCGCGTCAACGCAATCTCGCCCGGCCCGATGAAGACGTTGGCGGGGGCGGCCATCGGCGGCGCGCGCAAGACCTTTCGCCACACCGAGGCCAACGCGCCCTTGCGTCAGAACGCCACGCTTGAGGCCGTAGGGGGGGCTGCGGTGTTTTTGTGCTCTGACTACGGCAACTGCACCACCGGCGAGATTGTGACGGTGGATTGCGGCTACCACGTTCTGGGCATGCCGCAGCCGGAAAACATTTGACGGCTTAGTTGGCGGTGTCTGCCGTCTTGCGCAGCGCCGCCCGCAACGCCTCCTGCCGGGTCAGATAGCCCTCTGCGTCGCCATAATCGGCAAAGTTGGGGTAATGTTCATGCACGCCGGTCACGCGCGCGGCGTGTTTGATCGGGCACCAGTATTGTTCGGTTCGGGCCGCCACCTCTCGGGCATAGGCCAACAGCCCGTTGCCATAGCCGCAATAGACACAGTTCAGTTTCTGCACCCCGTTCAGATACCCCAGTTGCTGACGATCAATCACGATGTAATCCCGCCGCCGCACTTTTGGAATGCGGTAGACCGGAAAGCAGATGGCTTGATAGACGATCAGGGAAATATCCAACAAAACAAATGGGATAATCAGTGAATAGATCACCGGCGCGGTCAAGGCGACCAGGATCCGCGTGCGCCGCAAAAATACCCATAGCCGTATCCGCGCGGCGCGGTGTGCCTCTTGGACGCCTTCCTCAAAGATAACGCGGCCTTTCTCGACCCGGTATCTCAACGCGGCGCGGCGTTCGTCAAAGGCGGCTTCAAGCTCGTCTTGCATGTCGTGCAGACGTGCAAGCAATGCGTCGATCCGTGGGGTCATGGCTGCCTCCGTTTGCGGCGATGAAAGCACATACCGCCGCGTGACCCAAGCCCCTTTCCCCCGGCGGCGCGCTGTGCCACCTTTCCCCCGATCAAAGCCGGAGGACCCCATGACCCAAAGCCATTTCATCGCCGCTGACGGCGCCCGCCTTGCCTTTCGTGACCAGGGGGCCGGCCTGCCGGTAATTGCACTGGCGGGGTTGACGCGCACCGGAGAGGATTTTGACTATCTGGCCCCGCATCTTGCCGATGTGCGCCTGATCCGCCCGGATTACCGGGGGCGCGGAGGCTCGGACTGGACCGGCGCGGCCAGCTATACCGTGCCACAAGAAGCGCATGATGTGGTTGCGCTGATGGATCATCTGGGGCTGGAAAAAGCCGCCATATTAGGAACTTCGCGGGGTGGGTTGATCGGCATGCTGATGGCCGTCATGGTCAGGGACCGGATGTTGGGGCTATGTCTGAACGACGTGGGGCCAGTGATCGAGAAGGCGGGGTTAGAGCGGATCTTTGACTATGTGGGGCGCAATCCGCGTGCCAAGAGCTATGATGAATTGGCCGCGCAATTGCCGGGGCTGATGCCGGGGTTTGCAAATGTTCCCGCCAGCCGTTGGGCAGACGAGGTGCGCCACCACTACATCGAGGGGCCCAAAGGCCTGCGGATCAACTATGACCCCACCCTGAGAGAAGCATTCCTGGCGGCGTTCCAAGGGGAAGAGGTGGATCTGTGGCCGCTATTTGATGCGGCAAAGGGGATGCCCACTTGTTTGATCCGGGGGCAAAACTCTGATCTTCTGGGGCCGGTGACTACCAAGGAAATGCAGACGCGGCGTCCGGACATGATTTTTGCCGAAGTGCCTGATCGTGCGCATATCCCCTTTCTGGATGAGCCGGAAGCCTTGTCAGCCATCAAGGCGTGGCTGCGACAGATCGAAGATAATGGTGCGACAAAGCCGCGGGCACTATCATTGAAATAGCATAAATCAAACCTGTTTACGTTGCGCCGGCGCGCAGTGAAACAGATCTGGATACGCAGGCGCCATTGGCGGTTTATCCCCGCCAATGGTGTCAGTTTGCTTGAAAAGCCGTTAGAATACCTGCTTTGCGTGTTTACGCGGCCTGTTCGCGGCGTGGTTTGCGCGAGGGGCGGCGTGCCGGGCGGGCATTGCCGCCATCGGCTTTTGCACCGGCCTTCTGACCCTGCGTTTTGCGCCCCTGCGGTTTTCCCGCGCTTGGCTTGCTCAGGTTCGGTTTGCCGTGTGGCCGCGCACCTGATGGCTTTTGCCCCGGTTTGCGCGCCTGCTCGCCGGTGTTGACATGCGGCGCGCCACCGATGATCGGAATTTCGCCCTTCATCGCCTTTTCAATGGCGCGAAGATCACCCATTTCCAACGGTGCGCAGAACGCCACGGCCTTGCCATCACGGCCCGCCCGCGCGGTGCGGCCAATCCGGTGGACGTAGTTTTCAGGCACGTTCGGCAGATCGTAGTTGTAGACATGCGCGACCTCGGGGATATCAAGCCCCCGTGCCGCCACATCGGTTGCCACCAGCACTTCGATTTCACCGGCGCGGAACGCGGCAAGCGCACGTTCGCGCTGCCCCTGGCTCTTGTTGCCGTGAATGGCGGTCACGTTGAAGCCCCAGCCGGTCAGCAATTTGGTCAGCTTGTCCGACCCGTGCTTGGTGCGGTTAAAGACCACGGCCAATTCCTTGGGGTGCTTGGCCAGATACTCGGCCAGCAGCGTCGCCTTTTCGCCCTGGGTGGTGAAATGCACGCCCTGCTTGATCTTCTCGACGGCCTTGCCCGGAGGGGCGACCTGCACCTTCACCGGATCATTGAGGTAGCTGGAGGCCAGTTCTTCCATCAGCTTCGGCATGGTGGCCGAAAACAGCATCGTTTGGCGGTCCTGCGGGATCAGCCGGGCGATTTTGCGCAGCGCATGGATGAACCCGATGTCGAGCATCTGGTCGGCCTCGTCCAGCACCAGAAACTTGGTTTCCTCCAGCGTCAGGGCGCGGCGGTCCAACAGGTCCAGCAGGCGGCCCGGCGTGGCGATCAGCACATCTACCCCGCGGGCCAGCCGCTCGGACTGCACGTTGATCGAGGCGCCACCCACAACGCGGAAAATCCGCACCGGGGCGCCGGCCGCATAGGCGGTCAGGTTATCGGAAATTTGCGTTGCCAGTTCGCGCGTTGGCGCTAAAATAAGGCCGCGCACCGTTTTCGGGGCAGGGCGTTTGCCATGCGCCAGAATCCGGGTCAACATCGGCAGGCCAAAGGCGGCCGTCTTGCCGGTGCCGGTCTGCGCAAGGCCCAGCAGGTCGCGCCCGGCGATGATCGCGGGAATGCCCTGCGCCTGAATCGGCGTGGGCTTTTCCAGCCCCATCGCGGCCAGGTTTTGCAAAAGTTGGGGCGCAAGCCCCAGATTGTCGAAATTATCCAAAGTGTCGTCTTTCTGAACGGCGCGGCTTTGCGCACCAAAATATGTCATAGCCCCGAGAAATCGGGGCCGAGGGGCGGGGCGCAGATCACTGATCTGCTGGACCCCCGCGTGACATGGGAACCTGATTGGCCGGGTCCGGGTGCGCATTGGCACGGGCTGCTCACGCGGCAGCAAACATCGGCTGACCCCCAAATGGGGCAATGCGGCGCAAAAGTCAAGGGTTATGACCTTTTGCCCCCGCTAGCCCCGCTCGGCGGTATCCATCCAGATTGTGACCGGCCCGTCATTCAGCAGGCTCACGGCCATATCGGCGCCAAATTCGCCGTTCTCAACCGCCAGCCCTTCGGCGCGCAGCCTGTCGCTGAAATAGTGGTAAAGGTGTTCGCCGTCTTTGGGGGCGGCCGCGGTTGAAAACCCGGGCCGGTTTCCGCGCGCCGTATCGGCGGCCAGCGTGAACTGGCTGACCACCAGCGCCGCCCCGCCTGCATCCTTGACTGACAAATTCATCTTGCCGTCCGCATCCCTGAAGATCCGCAGCTTGGCAATCTTGGCCGCCAACTTGTCAGCCTCCGCCTCGGTATCGCCCGCCATCGCGCAGATCAGCACCAACAGCCCCGGCCCGATCTGCCCGGTCAATCTACCGGCTACCTCAACCTGCGCATGGGCCACCCGCTGGATCAGCGCCCTCATGTCAGTTCCGCCGCCCAAGGCGGGTTGGCCCCCGCGCGACTGACCGTAACCGCCGCCGCCGCGATGCCCAGATCAAGACAGGCGCGGATCAACCCGGCATCAGCCACAGCCACAGCCGCCTTGTCCAGCGCCCCGGCCCGGTCCAAGGCCGCCAGAATGCCCGCGTTGAACGTATCGCCAGCGCCAACGGTATCCGCGACCGTCACCTTGCGCGCCGGGGCAAACACCGCGTCGCGTGCCGTAAACCCATGCGCGCCCTTGGCCCCTTCGGTGACAAATACCAGCTTTGGCCCGCGCGCCAACACGGCCTGCGCAGCTTGGGCCATGTCGCCAGGCCCTTCCAGCCAGACCAGATCCTCATCCGATAGTTTCACGATATCGGCCACACTCATCATCCGCGCCAACCGCGCCCGGTAGGCGGCCTCATCGGTCACGAATCCGGGGCGGATATTGGGGTCGATCATCACCAATCGCGCGCCTGCCTCGCGCAGGCACAGCGCTTCATAAGCCGAACCGCAAGGCTCGCCCACCAGCGATATTCCCCCAAAGAACAGCGCCTTGACCGCAGCGGGTAACGCGGGCAGATCCTGCGGGCGCAGCATCCGGCCGGCCGTGTTCTCATCGTAAAACGCGTAAGAGGCGTGGCCCCCCACCAGCTTCACAAAGGCCAACGTCGTCGGCCTCGATGACCGATGGCTCAGCCCCGCATCCACGTTTGAGGCGGTCAGGCCCGCCTCCAGCATCTCGCCGAAAAGATCTGACGACAGGCCCGAGAAAAACCCCGCCCGGCATCCCAGCCGCCCCAGCGCCACGCCGGTATTGAACACAGCCCCCCCCGGATAGGGCGCAAACGCTGCCTCGCCTGCGGTTGTCTCGCGCGGCAGCATGTCGATCAGCGCTTCGCCGCAACTCAGGATCATGCCACTCTTCATTTACCAGCCCTTCGTGTTATCGCTAACGAAACCTTATCGCACCAAGACCCCGCCGGGCAATCATATGTGTTCACTTTGGTGTGGATATTCTTGGTCTGCCCTGCACAGGGTCCCCCGGGGGCGGGCAGCTACTGCCTGCCATAGTGCGTTATTGTTGCTGGCCAAAATACGCCCCAACGGCAATCACAATCACCACAACAGTCACGGCAAAGGCGATCTTCCATGCGGACCACGGCCGCTCGCCCTGAACGGCGCCGGTTTGGCCGTTGACCACAAAGCGAAAACTGCGGCCCCGGTATTTATAGGCAGCAGTCCAGATCGGCAGCAGGATGTGTTTGAACGTCTCGTCAGAATGAACGGTGTCAACCCGGTCCACGCGCTGTTCATCGCCGCCAATGTCGCGGCGCACATCCGAGGCGATCACATGCGCCATTTCGGCCCGCGCCAGATAATGCCCCTCGCGTAGCTCGACGGTATAGCCTTCTGCCTCGAACCCGGCCAGATAATCGGGTCGGTAGTCGCGCAATTTTGCCAGATCCCACGGGCGCAGCGCATCGGCGTAGGGCGTGGGCAAGGACCGTGCCGCATAGATCAGCACATCGTCAAACGCCCGCGCCACCCGCCCTGCGACCCGGTGCCAACGCACCTTACGCACCTGTTGCTGGCGCCGTTCGGTACGGCCATTGACCCGCACCATCACGGTTTCGGTCTCATAGTAATAATCGCCGCGCTGGCCCTGATATTGTGACCGGGTCTGTGCGTCAAAAGTCCAGTATGGCGCGTAAACCCCGGTCATCTTGCGCCCGCGCCGCGCGTATTTCGTCAACCCCGAGGGCGCAAACCAAAGCCGCCCCAGCCAGCGCCCCAACGCGGCGCGCGCTTCGGTTTCCTTCAGGACGAAAGGCACCACGCCCTGCGGTTTTATCAACCGTTTCGTGCCCGTATCCGCCACAACCGGAGTAGCACAAAACGGACATTCACTGGCATGAATAGCCCCTGCCAGCGCGATCAAAGAGCCACAATTCGGACATGATAGCGTCCGCTGTTCTTCAACTTCCAGTTCCGGTAGCTCAGCCCGTAGTGCGGCGGCCAGATCCAGTTCCACCAGTTGCGTGGTGCCGCGCCCGGTGGCGTGCGGAATCTCCTGGATGTGGCCGCAATGGTCGCAAACCAGCTGCGTTTCGCCGGGGGCAAAGCGCAGATCCGCGCCACAGGATTCGCAAGGGTAATGATGCTGCGCAGGTTTGGCCGACATGAAAAAACCTCAGCCCAGCGGCGGCGGCGGTGGGGCAATGGTGAAAAGCTGCGCCAGTTCGGCCACATCCTCGGCGCGTTTCCAACCATCTTGCCCCGGCGTCCAGACCAGTGTTTCGCGCGTCAGCCCGCCGTCGGTAACCAGACGGCCCATATGCCCGCGCCCAAAGGGGCCCTTCACCTCGGACCCTTCGGCCAGATGCCAGACCTTTTCCACGGGCGGCAAAGGCGGCGGCGATGCATAGGCCGGGGCGCTGGCTGCGGTTTGCGGCACCGCACCCCAAGGCCCCGGATGCGCCATCTGCTGGCCCAACCCCATGCCGATTCCGGCCCCCATCGCCGCGCCCATTGCACCACCCGCGCCGCCTGTGGCCATGGCCTCGGCGGCGTTGAACTGCATGTAGCGGGTCAGATCACCGGCAATGCCCATGCTGGTGCGCTTGTCCAAAACCTTCTCGACTTCTTCTGGTAAGCTGATGTTTTCAATGTAGAACTCTGGCAGGCTCAGGCCGTAGGCAGCAATCACCGGCTCAATCGCCTTGGTGACCAGCTTGCCCAGATCGGCGGTGTTGGCGGCCATGTCCAGAACCGGAATCCCGGCACCGGCGATAGCCCGCGAAAACTCTTGCACGATCACGTTGCGGATCTGAAAGCTGATCTCGTCAGCGGTGAATTCGCCGTCGGTTCCGACGATTTCGGACATGAAACGAGCCGGGTCTGACACGCGCATCGTATAGGTGCCGTAGGCGCGCAGACGGATCGGGCCGAATTCAGGATCGCGCGCGATGATCGGGTTTTTCGTGCCCCATTTCAGATCACCGATCCGGGTGGTGTTGATGAAATAGATTTCCGATTTGAACGGGCTGCGAAAGCCATGGTCCCAATGCTGCAAGGTTGTCATGATCGGAAGGTTGTTGGTTTCCAGCATGTAAAGCCCGGGCCCGAACACATCGGCCAATTGCCCTTCATGCACGAAAACCGCTGCCTGACCTTCGCGCACGGTCAGTTTGGCGCCGTATTTGATTTCGTGGCCCTCGCGTTCGAACCGCCAGACCATCGTGTCGCGGGTGTCATCGGTCCAGTGGATCACGTCGATGAATTCACCGGTCAGAAAGTCAAAGATCCCCATGGCTGGTCTCCTTCAAGGTCAACTGTCTCCGCCAAGCAATTCGGCGGCAATGGTTTCAACGATCGGCCGGGCCTCGGCCTCGGTCATGCCGGGGGTCAGGCGCCGGTCATAGAGGATGCGCAACAAGAGCTCATCATGGCGCGTCAGCAGCGCGAATTCCTCGTCGTCGTTGAAAATCGAGGGGCGGGCGCGCGGGCTGTCATTGGCCAACCCGAGCCCCTGCGCCAATTCTTCATGCAGGCACGACAGGCGCAAAACGTCAGGGTGCTCGCCGCGGATCACCGCCACCGCGCGGCTGTAAGTGGGGGCGTTGCCTTCGGAAAAGGCAAAGACCACGCAGAATGTGGCCGGCGACAGGTTGGTTATCGCGCGGATCGCGGTGGCGTCAATGCCGGGCACCAATTGCGCCAGACGCGGCCCGATTGCGCGGCGTTCGTTTTCGTTCAGCACCAGCACGGTGAAGTTCGCGGGGCTGGCCAAGCGCACAGAATGGCGTGTGGCCCCGGCAAGCTGCCCCGCATAGGCCGAGATGCTGGCCCGGTCCTTGGCCCGCTGCGCCTCGGGGATTGAGGCGCCGAATTCAACTGCCATGCGCACCGGCTTTTCCCAGCGGCGCAGGTGGCTGACGCTTTCGCGCGCGATGATGTTGCCGCCATGCGCGGTATACTCGTCATATAGCGCGATGCGGACAAAATTATCGACCAGTTGGCGCGCGGAGAAAGGTGCGTCGCGCGGGGCCACATCCTGACGCAGCAACCCTTGATCCAGCAGCGCCGCGCTGATCTGCGTGTAATAGGCGCGCATCGCGTCGCTTTCGGGCGAGGGCGGCACAATGCCACCCTCGGGGGCGGCTTTCGCGGGCGGCGCTGTCACGGGCGGGCCGTTCGTCGGGGCAAACAGCGACCCGTCGCACCCCGTCAGGGCCCCCGCCAGCACAAGCACCCCCGCAGCCCGCAGAGCGGTCCGAAACAGGGGCAAGGCAGGGTGGGGCGGCATGATCAGACCGCACCGCCGAGGGTGGCGCCGGTCTTGTCAGCCCGTGCGCTGGCCGCCGCCAGCGTGTTGCGCAATTCGGCCTCCATCTTCTTCAGGTCGGCCTCGGCGCTGGCGCGTTTGCGCTTGCCCTCATCCGCGATGCGCAGGCTGTCTTCGACGGTGGCAATCAGTTCGGCGTTGGCGGCTTTTACGGCCTCGATGTCGAACACGCCGCGTTCCATTTCCGCGCGCACGACCTGATTGGCCTGACGCAGATTTTTGGCGTTCGCGGTCAGCAGCTCATTGGTCAGATCGTTGGCTGCGCGCACCGCTTTGGCGGCTTCGGCGCTGCGCTGGATCGTCACCGCCTGCGCCAGCTGGGTTTCCCACAGCGGCACCGTGTTGACCAGTGTCGAGTTGATTTTTGTCACCAGCGATTTGTCGTTTTCCTGCACCAGCCGGATCGAGGGCAGGCTTTGCATCGTGACCTGCCGTGTCAGTTTCAGATCATGCACCCGCCGTTCCAGGTCGTCGCGCGCTGACCGCAAGTCGCGCAATTCCTGCGCGCGCATCACCTGATCGGCCTCGGCGGCGGCGGCCACGTCGGCCTCTTTCGCGGGGATCTCGGTCGCGTCCCACTCGCGCAGCTTTTCTTCACCGGCCGAGATGTAAAGCGCCAGTTCGTGGTAGAAATCGAGCGTCTTTCCGTAAAGATTATCCAGTGATTTGATGTCTTTAAGCAGTTTATGTTCGTGCCCCAGTAGATCATCGGTCACCTTGTCGATCTGCCCTTGCACATCTTCAAACCGCGCGAGGAAATTGGCAAAGGGGGCCGATCGACCCAAGAGCTTTTCCCACCAGCTGCGACTACGCCGCACATCCAGCTCTGACACCGAAAAGCCGCGGATCGTGGTTACGATCGTGCGCAGACTGTCGCCCGCTGGCCCCACGTCCTTGTTTTTCACATCGGCCAGCATCGCCTGGCTGATCACCTGCAATTCGCCTTGTGCGCGCGACCCGAAATTCACGATCGAGCCGCTATCGCTTATGTCGATCTCATTCATCCGGGTACGGATTTCGGCAGCCAGCGGCGCGGGCGCTTCGGCCAGCGGCACCAGATCGGACCCGGGTTCAGGCAGAATCACGGCTGTTACGGCCTCGACCTCGGTCAGGGACTGTGCGGCCTTTTCACGGATGGTATCGGTCATTTCACATCTCCACTTTCACGGGTCACTATTCCTTCGCGTGCCAGCCGGTCGCGCAGCACGTCAATCTCAACGTCCAGATCCTCGCGCCCGCCCGACATCAGGCTTGCGGTGCGGGCGGTAAAATTCGTTTCCAGATCGGTCAGCAGCGCCTCATAGGCGGTGCGCGCGTTTGGGTCGCGTGTGGCGGCCCAAAGGTCGGCAAACTTGGCCGTCGCGTCGCGCGCGCCCATCAGGTAGACGCCCATATATTTGCGCGCGGCGGTCAGGTCTGTCGGGTCATTTTCGACGGCGTGGAACAGGTCGCGCGCGGTGGCGGCGAACATTTCGACCCGCGCTTCCAGCCGGCGGTCGCCCGCGCGCAAGATTGCGTCTTTCATCGCGGCAAGGTGCTTTTCGCCTTCAGCCACCACCCGCGCTACGCGGTCTTGCTGGAACGGGTCGACCCCCTCCATGCCCTTGTCGCGTATCGGGTCCAGCCCAAAGGCCAGCAGATGCAGCACCAGCGCCGTCAACCCCAGCAGCAACGCACCGCCCAGCCCGGTATTGGTTGCGCCCAGCCCGATGCCCAGGCCAAACAGCACCGCGCCAAGCGCCTTGCGGGGCAGGGCAGGGCGACGGGCGGTTTTGCGCGCGTCATAGGCGGCCTCGGCGCGCAGCCCCTCGCGGGTGATCCAAGCGGCAGCGGCAATCGCGGCAAAGGCGGAAAGGCTAAAGGCCAGCACGCCCGGCCCATCGCCAAACGCGCCCAGCAGGAAGGGTATTGCCGCCATCACGGTCCAGAACGGGCGCCCCTCCAGCCGGTGGCGCGGCGGCGCTTGCAGCATTCGGCCCGTTGCCGTGCCCTTCGGGTCATGTTGCAGCGGGGTTTGCGGGCTGAATTTCCCGCCGAAACGTTCGGCCATCAGACGCTCCCCGTCAGCGCGACAGAAAAGGTCAGCGCCAGCAACAGGTAAAAGGCGATGCGCCGCACAGCGGTCTGAGACATTGGCCCCCCAAGCGTTAGGCCGGACGAAACTGTTTCCGGTCCTCATGTTATAGGGGCGATAGGGGCGCACTGCCAGTGTTTAGGGTGCCGCACAGCGGGAAAGAGGCGATGCAATTCCCGTTCTACGCCTCAATCAACGCCGCGCGCCTGATCGGCACGACAAAACCGCCAGTTTTGTGTCAGCCGCGGCCGCGTGGCCCCGGCTTGCCACCACCCGCACCGCGCGGCCCGCCGGCCGGTCTTGCTGCACCCGGCCTGCCCGAACCACCATGCGACTTGGACCCGGCCGCCCGGCCCCCACCCGCGCCCCCGCCATGCGACTTGAACCCGGCGGATTTGCCGCCCGGCTTACCGCCATAGGATTTGCCCGCCGGTTTGTCACCAAAGCTGCGCGGCTTGTCGCCATAGGATTTGCCCGCCGGTTTGTCGCCAAAGCTGCGCGGCTTGTCGCTATAGGGCTTGCCTGCCGGTTTGTCGCCAAAGCTGCGGCCTTCCGCACGCTCGCCATAGGATTTTCCGGCAGGCCGGTCGTCCGAACGCGCGGCGTGGGATTTGTATCCTGACGCCTTCACGCCGGGCCGTTCACTGTTGCTGCGCCCCTCGGACCGCTCGCCGTAGGGTTTGCTGCCCGGTTTGTCGCCAAGGCTGCGGCCTTCCGCACGCTCGCCGTAGGGTTTGTTGCTTTGGCTGCGTGCTGGTCTTGCGCCGCCGCCGGGGCCCTTGGCTGAGGGCTTTTCGGCGCTCCAGCGTGGTTTGCGCGACCCGTCGGCCGGGGCGTCGCCGCGCGGCCCAAAGGGCTTGTGCTCGCCCCCCTCGCGTGCCGGGCGGTCGCCGGCCTTATCGCCATAAGGCTTGCGCGCCGCATATCCGCCGCGCTCTCCCTCATCGCGGCGCGGCCGATCCCCGTAGGGTTTGCGGTCCCCGCCCTCACGCGGCGCTGCGCCAAAGCTTTTGCGGTCGCCACCCCGGCCACCATCTTCGCGCGGACGGCGCGGCCCTGCGCCTCTGTCGCCCTCATCGCGCCTTGGCGCGCGTTCGGGCGCATCGTCGTTGCCGGTCAGCAGCCGCTCGCCCAACTGGTCGCGCAAGACCTTGCGCTTGACCTCGACCACGGCACCCGGCTCCATTTCATTCAGCCGGAAGGGACCATAGCTGACCCGGATCAGACGGTTCACCACCATTTTCACCACCTCCATCGTGCGGCGAATCTCGCGGTTGCGCCCCTCGCGGATACCTACGGTCAGCCAGGCGTTGGCACCCTGTTGGCGATCAAGCGTGACCTCCATCGGCTGGAACTCCTCGCCGTCGATCACGATCCCGCGGCGTAGCGGATCAAAGGTGGCATTATCTGGCCGCCCGTTCACCCGGACGCGATATTTGCGCAGCCAGCCGGTTTCGGGCAACTCCAACCGCCGCTTCAACCCTCCGTCGTTGGTCAACAGCAACAACCCTTCCGAGTTGAGATCCAACCGCCCCACGCTCATTACCCGCGGCATGCCTTCGGGCAGCGTGTCAAACACCGTCTGCCGCCCCTTCTCATCCTTTTCCGAGGTCACAAGCCCCAGCGGCTTGTAATAAAGCCAGACCCGCGTTTCCTGCGGCGCGTCAATCGGCTTGCCGTCCAGCGTGACCTTGTCCTGGGGGCTGACATCCAGCGCCGGGCTGTCGATAACCTTGCCGTTGACCGAAACGCGCCCGGCAAGAACCATCTTCTCTGCATCGCGCCGCGAACAGATGCCCGCCCGCGCCATCACCTTCGCTACGCGCTCCGCTTCGGGGCGCTCCGCCTCGGCGTGCCCGGCCTTGGGGGAGGGGGTGACTTTTTCGGGTGCCATGACGGTTGCTCCTGACGGGGTGAAAGGCGCCTTCCTACATCCAAGCGGCGCAAAGGGAAAGTACCTTGCACAGGCGCCCCGTATAGGGCCACAAACAACGCATGACCCGGTTCAACAACCATATGGACACAGCCTTGGAAGAGGCGCGCGCCGCCGCCGCCCGTGGCGAGGTGCCAGTGGGTGCAGTGATTGTCGGCCCCGATGGCCGGATCGTGGCCCGTGCGGGAAACCGCACGCGGGAACTGAACGACCCCACCGCCCACGCAGAAATCCTTGCCATCCGTGCGGCCTGCGCTGCATTGGGCAGTGAACGTCTGCCCGGCCACGATCTTTATGTCACGCTCGAACCCTGCCCGATGTGCGCCGCCGCCCTCGCAACCGCGCGCATCGCCCGTCTTTACTATGCCGCCGCTGACCCCAAATCCGGCGGTGTCGCCCAAGGGCCACGCATTTTCACCCACCCCCAATGCCACCACCTTCCTGAGGTCTACGACGGGATCAACGCCCGGGCTTCCGAAGCTTTGCTGCGGGACTTTTTCGCATCAAGGCGCTTTTAACGCTTTTTTTTGGCTCAAATACTCCCGCCGGAGGCTCCCAAAGTTGAAGGTAGAAGCCTCCGGCGGGAGTATTTGAGCCAAAAAAAAGCCGGTCAGAGCTCTATTGGGACCAGCACCTCGGGTTCTACCACTCTCACCGCAGGGAGCCCGGCGATCAGGGCATCCGCGTTTTGTTCAAGAATGGGAAAGGTGCGGTAGTGGCACGGGATCACCGTCTTGAAGTTGAAATAGCGCTTGGCGGCGTAGGCGGCGCGTTTCATGTCCATTGTAAAGCGCCCTCCGGCGCTGAGGATGCCGATGTCGGGTTGGTGATACTCGCCCATCCAGTCCATATCGGCCATGATGTCTGTATCGCCAGAGATGTAAATCACATGGCCCTCGCCCGCGATCATGAAGCCCGCAGGAGACCCCCCACAGGAAGGGCGCCCCCCTTCATAGTCGATGCTTGAGGAGTGGGTGGCGTTGACCATTGTTATTTGCGCGCCCCCCAGCTCAATCGTGCCGCCTTTGTTGAAGCCAATTGTTTCGACCCCTTCTATCGCGCCCCATATTTCAGACAACTCATGAATGCAGGCGATGGGTAGGCCCTGTGTTCTGGCCAGGTCCAGTGCATCGCCCGCGTGATCGCCGTGGCCATGGCTCATCAGCAGATGGGTGGCTCCTTCGACCGCCTCGGCGCGCCCATTGTCGGGGAACATCGGGTTGCCGGTCATCCAGGGGTCGATCAGCAGCACTGCGCGCTCGATCTCAAGCCGGAATCCCGAATGGCCTAGCCATGTGAGTTTCATCGCGTTCTCCCGTCATCGCTTCTGTATTCAGCCTAGCGCGTCACGGGCGAAAGAAAAGGGGGCGTTGCGCGCCATGGCCAGCTATCTTGCACGAAAGGGGCTGGGGCGCTAAACCCGGCGCAACAAAACCGGAGACCCCCATGTCCATTGACATCGACACCGCGCGAAAAGTGGCGCATCTGGCCCGCATCGCGGTCCCCGAAGCCGAGCTTCCGGCCCTTGCCGGAGAGTTGTCGGGTATTCTTTCCTTCATGGAGCAACTCAATGAGGTCGATGTGACCGGGATCGAGCCCATGACCTCGGTCACCCCGATGCGTCTGAAGCGGCGCGAAGATGTGGTGACCGATGGCGGCTATCAGGCCAGGATTCTGTCGAACGCGCCTGATGCGCGCGAAGGGTTTTTTGCAGTGCCGAAGGTGGTCGAATGAGCGCGTTGAACAAACTGACCATTGCCGCCGCCCGTGACGCATTGCGCAAGGGCGATGTGAGCGCGGCTGAGCTGACCGACGCCTGTCTGGCCGAAATCGAGGGCGCGGGGGCGCTGAATGCCTTTGTGCATCACACGCCTGATATCGCGCGCAGTCAGGCCGCCGCCGCCGACCAGCGGATCAAGGCCGGGGCTGCGCCGGATATGTGCGGCATCCCCTTGGGCATCAAGGATCTTTTCTGCACCAAAGGTGTGCCATCGCAGGCGGCATCGAACATTTTGCGTGGTTTTAAGCCGGAATACGAATCAACCGTGACCCAAAACTTGTGGGATGCGGGCGCGGTGATGCTGGGCAAGCTGAACATGGATGAGTTTGCCATGGGCAGTTCAAACGAAAGCGCGTGCTATGGCAATGTGGTCAACCCCTGGAAAGTGGACGACCGGCAGCTGACGCCGGGCGGATCTTCGGGCGGGTCAGCCGCCGCTGTGGCCGCTGATCTGTGCCTTGCCGCGACCGGCACCGACACCGGCGGCTCTATCCGCCAGCCGGCCGCTTTTACGGGGATCGTGGGGATCAAGCCGACCTATGGGCGGGTGTCGCGCTGGGGGGTGGTGGCCTTTGCCTCGTCCCTGGATCAGGCAGGGCCGATGACCAAATCGGTGCGCGATGCGGCGATCATGCTGGGCGCAATGTGCAGCCATGACCCGAAAGATTCGACCAGCGCCGATATTGCGGTGCCTGACTTCGAAGCCGCCCTGACCGGCGATATTCGTGGCAAGAAGATCGGAATTCCGCTCGAATACCGGATGGACGGCATGCCCGCCGAGATTGAGGCGCTTTGGGCGACTGGCACCGCGATGCTGAAAGACGCCGGCGCCGAGATTGTTGATATCAGCCTGCCGCACACCAAATACGCGCTGCCGGCCTATTACGTCATCGCCCCTGCCGAGGCGTCCTCGAACCTCGCGCGCTATGACGGGGTGCGCTATGGCCACCGGGCGAAACTGGGCGCGGGCGACGGCATCACTGAAATGTATGAACGGACCCGCGCCGAGGGTTTTGGCAAAGAGGTTCAGCGCCGCGTGATGATCGGCACCTATGTGCTTAGCGCCGGGTTCTACGACGCCTATTATAACCGCGCCCGCAAGGTGCGCGCGCTGATCAAACGCGACTTCGATCAGGTGTTTGCCGACGGGATCGACGCGATCTTGACGCCCGCCACCCCGTCTTCGGCCTTCGGTCTGGGGGAAATGGCCAATGCCGACCCGGTTGAGATGTATCTCAATGACGTGTTCACGGTCACGGTCAACCTGGCGGGGCTGCCGGGGGTCGTGGTGCCTACCGGGCTTGATGCCAAGGGCCTGCCGATGGGGCTGCAACTGATCGGGCGGCCATGGCAGGAGGGTGATTTGCTTAATCACGCCCATGTGCTGGAACGTGCGGCGGGTTTTGCAGCCAAGCCGGGCAAATGGTGGTAGGGGGGCTGACCCCAAGGATGGTGATGTGATGCGCAAGACCCTTCTTATTCTTCCGGTGCTGGCAATCGCAGCCTGCCAGCCCGCCGTGCCCAATAGTGGCCCCGGCGTTGGTTTTGGGGATTACAGAGATTACCTTTCGCAGCGCGAAGCCGCGCTTCAGGGCCAGCGCCCGGCACCCGCAGCACCCCAGATGCAGGCCGCCAACGCTGGCGCGGTGCGGCTTGACTCGCTTGGCGCAACGTTGCCGCCCCGGTCGGGGGAAGCCCAGAACGCGCCGATGAATGCGATGGGTGCAGCGGTGGCGCCGGCCCCGGTGCAAAGCGGCCCCAGTGCGGTTGCGCAGGCCAATGCCGCACCGTTGCCGCGCGATTCCTCAGGGGCGGTGATCTCGGACGAGAACAATTTTGATGCTGTTGCCTCGCGCGAAACCATCGCCAGCGACAAGGCCAGAATGGAGGCGAACCGCGCCGCCTATCAGCAGATCCAGCCAGGTGCGCTGCCGCCCCGCAGTGGTGATACCGGACCAAACCTGGCCGCCTATGCGCTACAGGCAACCAACCGCCTGGGCGAGCCCGTCTGGAAGCGCGGCGGCCTGTCGCTAAGCAACCACACCCGCGCCTGTGCAAAGTTCACCTCGCTCGATCAGGCGCAGATCGCCTTTCTGAACCGGGGCGGGCCGCAAAAAGACCCCGGCAACCTGGACCCGGACGGCGATGGTTTCGCCTGCTTCTGGGACCCGACGCCGTTTCAGGCCGCGCGCCAGTAACGATGACTGCGGCCCAGACCCGCACGCCCGCCCCTTCGCCCAATCATGGGGCGCGCCGAGGTGGGGCGGTGCCCTCGCTGGTGGTGCTCCACTATACCGCCATGCAAAGCCTTGCGGCTGCGCGTGACCGGCTTTGTGACCCCGCGCATGAGGTATCCGCGCATTGGTTGATCGGCGAGGATGGCACCACCGAGCCGCTGGTCGACGAATCGCGCCGTGCCTGGCACGCGGGGGCGGGCGAATGGCGGGGCGCGCAGGATGTGAACTCGCGTTCGATCGGGATTGAGCTGGCCAATACCGGCGATGCGCCCTTTCCCGAACCGCAGATGGCGGCGCTTGAGGCTTTGCTTGCCGGGATCCTTGGCCGCTGGTCAATTCCGCCCGAAGGTGTGATTGCCCATTCCGATATGGCGCCCGATCGTAAACGCGACCCCGGCCCGCGCTTTGACTGGCACAGGCTTGCGTTGGCGGGGCTTTCGGTCTGGCCAGATCCGCAGTCGGCAATTGCAAGAAATGACACTGCCCAATCCTTCGCCGGCTATGCCCGTGCCTTCGGATACCCCGAAGCCCCGGCTGAGGTTTTGCTGGCCGCTTACCGCATACGCTTCCGTCCTTGGGCGCGCGGGCCAGTATCGGCTGAAGATTTACATGCCATCGCAGATCTTGCCCGCCGCTACCCGTGTGTTTAACCGCAACCGGGGCAGGGGGCGCTGCCCCCTCGGCGCGGAATCCGCGCCTCACCCCCGGAGTATTTTGACCAAAAAAAAGCGCGAAAAAGCTCTTTGGCTTTTTTTTGGCCTAAATACTCATCTACCGCCCACCATGCGGCACGACTGGCAGGGTGATGCCCATTGACCCAAGCATTCCGCAGGCTTATGTCGCCTTGGCGCGGATGGCCGGATGACCGCGTGCGTTCATGGGTCCGTTCACGGAAACCGGGGCGTGCGAGGAAAGTCCGGACTCCATGAAGAAACGGTGCCGGGTAACGCCCGGCGGGGGTAACCCTAGGGAAAGCGCCACAGAAATGAAACCGCCCGCCGTTTGCGGCAGGTAAGGGTGAAACGGTGGGGTAAGAGCCCACCGCGGGACTGGTAACAGGACCGGCACGGCAAGCCCCACCGGGAGCAACGCCGAATAGGGGCCTCGCGCGGGGCTGGTCGGGCAACCGACCGCCCGCAGGGAACTTCGACCCGAGAGGCCCGGGTTGGCAGCTAGATCCCGTCGGTAACGGCGGGACCAGAGGAATGGTCATCGAAGGGCGCCGCGCAAGCGGCCCCGGAACAAAATCCGGCTTACAGGTCATCCGCGCGCGTCTTTAATCTAAAAACCCCCTCGTTTTTCTTGATTCTCACAAGGTGTTTGCCAAATGGCAGTGGGCACGCGCACAATGCCCGCGCATCCCAAAGGAGATTGTCATGAGTTTTGTCAAAACGCTTGCTACGCTTGCCGTGGGTTTCGCTGCTGCCCGTGGGGCGGACAAATACCGCAAAGTTGGCGGGATGGATGGGGTCAAAGAGGCGCTTCGCGGCGCGGGTGCGCCCGGAGGCATGGCCGATCAGGTCGGGGATATGGCCGAAAAGATGGGCGTGCCGGGTGGCAAGGATGCCGTGCGTGACATGTTCGCCAAATTCGGCGGGGCTGCGGCTGGCGCGACCGAGGCGACCGAGGCGGGTCTTGGCAGCCTGATTGCCGCGATGACCGGCGCCGCCGGTGCCGGTGCCAAATCCATGGGCGATATGTTGGGCAATCTGACCGCAGGCACGCCCGTAGATGCACTGGCCGAGGAAAACGCCCGTCTGATGATCCGCGCGATGATTCAGGCGGCCAAATCCGACGGCCAGATTGACGCGGCGGAACGCGAAACGATCCTGTCGCATCTGAATGACGCCTCGGACGAAGAGATTGCCTTCGTGCAGGCTGAACTCGACGCGCCGCTGGATGTGTCAGGGTTGGCCAAAGCTGCGGGCGACAGGCTGAAGGCGCAGGTTTATTCTGCCTCGCTGATGGTGATCAAGGTCGATACCGATGCTGAACGCATTTACTTGCGCGATCTGGCCCGTGCATTGGGCCTTGATGCCGCCGCGGTGGCGCAGATCCACAGTGGGATGGGCAAGCCGTTGGCTTGATACCCCCTTTGCCCAATCAAAAGCTGACTGGTTGCGCGTGAATTTCGTGCGAATACGGTTGACTCGGGGCGGGCCATAGGTAAAAGGCGGGCTTCAAGGATTTCGCGGGCGGTGATCGCCCGGCTCTAGGAGACTGATTATGGCGAAGCCGACGACGATCAAGATCCGTCTGAACTCGACGGCGGGCACCGGGCACTTCTACGTGACCAAGAAGAACGCCCGCACCATGACGGAAAAAATGACTGCGAACAAATATGATCCGGTCGTGCGCAAGCATGTCGAATACAAGGAAGGCAAGATCAAGTAAGATCGCGCCGTTCCCGCAAGGGTTCAGGGCCGCACCATGGGTGCGGCCCTTTCTATTTGCGCGCCTCGGCCTTTGGTGGACATCAGGAAATTTTCTTATCCCGAGTAAAAGTATCTGTTTTACAAAGTTGACTGTTTAAGTCAGTAATCACCTTCACTTACCCCGAACCGTGGGCGATTGCCCACCCTTCGACAAAGGAATGCGTGATGACCAGAACCCTTCTTTCCCTGACCATCTCAACCGCCATGGCCGCGCTGCTGGCTGCCCCCGCCTTCGCGGATGACCGCGTGCCGGTACTGGAAACCTATGCCGCTATCGCTGAGGCAGGTTATGCCGACAGCTTGGCGACCGCGAAAGACCTGCAAGCGGCGGTGACGGCGTTTCTGGCGGCCCCGTCCGAATCTGGCCTTGCCGCTGCCCGCGCCGCCTGGGTTGCCGCCCGCGTGCCCTATCAGCAGACCGAGGCCTACCGCTTTGGCAACCCCATCGTGGATGACTGGGAAGGCCGGGTAAACGCCTGGCCGCTGGACGAAGGGCTGATCGACTATGTCGATATGTCCTCGTCGGCGGTGAATGAGGAAAACGACCTTGCCCTGGCCAATATCATCGCCAACCCCAAGGTGACGATCGGCGGCACCGAGGTTGACGCGCGCCAGATTACCCCCGCCCTTTTGTCGGGCACCCTGCATGAGGCCGAGGGGATCGAGGCGAACGTTGCTACCGGCTATCATGCGATTGAATTTCTGCTTTGGGGGCAGGATTTGAACGGCACCGATGCCGGTGCTGGCGCGCGCCCCTATACCGACTATCTGCAAGATGCAGATTGCACCGGCGGCAACTGCGACCGTCGCGCCGCCTATCTGACCGCAGCGACTGACCTGCTGGTTGCGGATCTGGCTGAAATGGCCGCAAACTGGGCCGAGGGTGGGGCCGCCCGCACTGCCGTTTTGCAAGACCCGGGCGCGGGTATCGCGGCGATTCTTACCGGCATGGGCAGCCTATCTTATGGCGAACTTGCCGGCGAGCGGATCAAGCTAGGCCTGATGCTGCACGACCCCGAAGAAGAGCATGACTGCTTTTCGGACAACACCCACAACAGCCATTATTATGACGGTCTGGGCATCCGCAACGTCTATACCGCCAGCTATACGCGCCCCGATGGTTCCGTGGTCAGCGGCCCTTCGGTGGCGGGGCTGGTCGCGGCGACTGATCCGGCGGTAGATGCGCAGTTGCGCGCTGATCTTGACGCCTCGGTGGGGGCGCTTGATGCGCTGCGCACGGCGGCTGAGGGGGGCATGGCGTTTGACCAGATGTTGGCCATGGGCAATGATGAAGGCGCCGCGCTGATCAACGCCGCCGTCGATGCGCTGGTGGCCCAAACGCGCACGATCGAGCGGGCCGTGGCGGCGCTGGGCGTTGATGCGAGTGTCGAAGGCTCTGATAGCCTTGATGCCCCGGACGCGGTGTTCCAGTAGGGGCATCACAGGTGGGTTTGCGCCGCGCGATAGCTTTGGGCCGCATCCCGTTTGCCTGGGTGCTGGCGCTTTGCCTTTGGGCGGCAACGGGGGCAGGGGGCACCCTTGGCGATGGCCTGCCCCGCACGGAGGGCGAGGCCGCGCGCATCCGCACGGTTATCGCCGCCCCTACCGGGTTTGCCACGCCTGAACCCTACGAATCGCTGCCCGGCGGTGCCGCGACCTTGCGTGGTGCGGCGGGTCCGCGCGCTTTTTCCGCCCCGGCAGCCGGGTTGACCGGCGCCCGTGCGCTTGATTTTCGGCTGGGCGAGGCGCTTTTTGGCAAGCTGTGGGTGACGGCCCCCTCGACGACGCGGGCCTCGGATGGGCTGGGGCCGCTGTTCAACGCGCGGTCCTGCGCGTCTTGCCACCCCGGCAATGGCCGGGGCCATGCGCCAACGGGTAGCGGCCCGCAACCGCCCCAAACCTCGCTGGTGCTGAAGCTGTCGGTTCCGGCGCGCGCCGATCAGATCGCGGCGCATCTTTCGGCAATTCCGGGCTGGCACGCGGCCCTGCCGGACCCGGCCCTTGGTACGCAGTTGCAAGACCGCGCCTTGGCGGGGCTTAGGCCCGAAGGCCGGGTTGACCTGCGCTGGACGACGCTGCCGGTTGAACTGGCGGGGGGGGAAACCGTTACCCTGCGCCAGCCGCATGTCAGCGTGGCGGGGGCCACGGGTCTGGCGCCGGGTGCGCAGACCTCGGCCCGGGTGGCGCCCCAACTGATCGGGCTTGGCCTGCTTGAGGCCATCCCCGCGGATGAAATCCTTGCCCGCGCCGACCCCGACGATGCCGACGGCGACGGTATTTCGGGGCGCGCCGCTTGGGGCTGGTCGCGTGACGTCGGGCAGATGCGGCTGGGTCGTTTTGGCCACAAGGCCGCCAGCCCGACCCTGCGCGACATGGTGGCATCGGCATTTTCGCAAGATCTGGGCCTTTCAACGCCGCTTTACCCCGACCCTGCGGGTGATTGCACCGCTACCCAAACCGCCTGCCTCGCCCAGCCGACCGGCGTTGACCCCGGCCTGCGGGACGGGGCCGAGGTTGGTAATGACGCGCTGGATCTGGTCACGCTTTACGCCGCCAGCCTTGCCGTGCCGGAACGCCGCGCCATGGCGGATGCGCAGGTGCTGCGCGGCAAGGCGCTGTTTCACACCGCAGGCTGCGCTATCTGCCACGCCCCAAAATCGGTGACCGCGCGTCTGCCCGGCCAGCCGGAACGCTCGTTCCAGCTGATCTGGCCCTATACCGACCTTTTGCTGCATGACATTGGGCCGGGTCTGGCCGACAAGCGCCCCGAAGGCACGGCCTTTGGGGGGGAATGGCGCACCGCACCCCTATGGGGCATTGGCCTGACCAAGGCGGTTACCGGCCTACCCGGCTGGCTGCACGATGGCCGTGCGCGCACACTGCTGGAAGCCGTCCTTTGGCACGGTGGCGAAGCACAGGCCGCCCGTGATACCGTAGCTGAAATGCCGCCCGACGACCGCGCCGCCCTGATCCAATTTCTGGAGTCGCTTTGATGATCTGTCCAACCCCCACCGCCCTTGCCGCCACGCTGACCCTGTTGGCCGCCCCCTTCCTGCCCGCCCCCGCCCATGCCGATGTGGCCGAGGCAGTGACCCAAAACATCCTGCCCGGTTACGCCGGTTTTGCAAAAGCCACCGCGGCCCTGTCGGATGCGGCAGCGGCAGATTGCACGCCTGCGGCGCTGCGCCCGGCGTGGAATGACGCGTTTGACGCCTGGCTTTCGGTTGTCCATCTGCGGCTTGGCCCGGTCGAGGTGAAGGGCCGCGCGCTGGCCATCGCCTATTGGCCCGACCCCAAGGCAATTGGCGCGCGGCAACTGGCCGAGATCACGGCCGCCGCCAACCCGGCCCTGACCACGCCTGAGGGGATGGCGCAGGTATCCGTCGCGGCCAAAGGGTTTTTCGGGCTGGAGCGCCTGCTATATGGCCCCGATTACGGCGCCGACAGCTATGATTGCGCCCTGACCCGTGCGATGACCAAAGATCTGGCGGCTACGGCGGCGGCGGTCACGGCAGAATGGGGTAGCGCCGGTTCGGGCGGCTATGCCGACCTTTTGCTGACGGCGGGCCAGCCTGAAAACCTGACCTTTCTGACCATCGACGAGGCCCGTCAGGCGCTGTTCACCCAGCTGATCACTGGAATTGAGTTCGTAAAGGACCAGCGCCTTGGCCGCCCCTTGGGCACGTTCGAAAAACCCCGTCCCGAACGCGCCGAGGCGCTGGCCAGTGGCCGCCCGCTGCATAATGTCGTGGTATCACTGGACGGGCTTAACCGCTTTGCCGATGCGCTTGGCGGCCCCGCGCCGCTGGCCGATGCTGCCTTTGCCCATGCGCTGACACTGGCCAAGGCGCTGCCCGAACCGACGTTTCAGGATGTGACCAACCCCGCAGGCCGCCTCAAGGTCGAGATCTTGCAACAGGCGGTCGCAGCTACCGCCGAAACCACCCTGATCGAAATTGGCGCCACGCTGGGCGTCAGTGTCGGGTTCAACGCCGCTGACGGAGACTGATATGCACCGCCGCCATTTTCTGGCCACCCTCGCCGCCGCGACCGCCTTGCCCCGCGCCACCTGGGCCGATGCGGGCAACCCCGCCTTTCTGGCCGCCGCGCGCGACGCCTCGGGCGAGCATGCGCTTTATGGCCTTGACGGGGCGGGGGGCGCGCTGTTTCGCATTGCGCTTCCTGCGCGCGGCCATGCCGCCACCGCCCATCCCACCCGCCCCGAGGCCGTGGCCTTTGCCCGCCGCCCCGGCACCTTCGCGCTGGTGATCGACTGTACCAACGGCGCGACGCTTGCCCGGCTGACCCCGCCTGACGGGCGGCTGTTCAACGGCCATGGCACCTATTCCGCCGATGGTGCGGTGCTTTATACTTCGGAAGTGGTGGCCGAAGGGTCACAAGGGCGGATTGGCCTTTGGGATGCGGCGCGCGGCTATACGCGCCTGACCGAGTTTCCCTCAAACGGGATCGGCCCACATGAGATTAGGCGCCTGCCGGGGTCCGATACGCTGGTCGTGGCCAACGGCGGCATCCAGACGGACCCGGCGGACCGCACGCCGCTGAACCTTGATGACATGCACCCCAACCTCAGCTACCTCAGCCCCGACGGCGCGGCCCTGGAAAGCGTGGATCTACCCGATCTGGCGCAAAACTCGATCCGGCATCTGGCGATCCGGTCCGATGGGCTGGTGGCCTTTGCGATGCAGTGGCAGGGCGCGCCGTCAGACCTGGTGCCGCTGTTGGGCCTTCATGCGCGGGGTGGGGCGGTGCGTCTTTGCCCGCCCGCCGCCCCCGAATCCGGCGCGATGAAGGGCTACGCGGGCTCTATCGCCTTTTGCCCCTCGGGGGCCGAGGTCGCCATCACTTCGCCCCGTGGTGGCCGGGTGCAGGCGTTTTCCGCCCCCGATGGCACCCCGGTCTGGAGCCTGGCGCGCGCTGATGTCTGCGGCATCGGCCCCGATCTGGCCGAAGGTGGCCGTGGTTTCGTGCTGACCGATGGTGCCGGCCTGATCGCCGCCGCCGCCGAAGGCCAGTTGCGCCCGATGGCCCGCGCTGCCGTTGCCTGGGATAACCACCTGATCGCCTTGGGCTAAGGCCGCGCCGAAGGGGCCGTTGCGCGCCGCCACCCCAAGGCGTACCCTTGGGGCATCAACGGCGCCACGCGCCTCAATCCCAGCAAAGGAAAGTTCCGTGCGACTGCTCCTGACCCTGCCGATCCCCTTTGTGCTTGTTGCCGCCCTCGGGGCCTGCCTGCCGATGAAGGCCGCAGTGGCCCCGCCCAGCGGCGCCGATGACTATGCCGATTTTTGCGCCGTCTGCCACGGCGTCAGCGGCAAGGGCGATGGTGCCATCGCCGCGGATATGGGCCTGAAACCCGCCGATCTGACCGTTCTGGCGGCCGATAATGGCGGCAAGTTTCCCAAAGCCCGCGTGATGAGCCAGATCTGGGGTTACACCGAAACCACCCCTTCGGCCAATATGCCCGCCTTCGGCGCGCTTTTGGACAGCCGTACCGTGCTTTACGATAGCGGCGACGGGATCGCCACACCAACCCCGCTGCGGCTGGTGCAACTGTCTGAATATGTGGAAAGTTTAGGCAAGGCGCAAAAATAAGCCCTGTTTGGGGGCACATGCGCGCAACGGGCCGATAGCATGAGTGCCCTAGCTGCGGCGCCACGGCATAGGCTTGGCCGTGTCGCTATAGTTGGTGCTTTGGTTTTGCGGCCCTGAGGTGCCCTTGATACCTGCCTTGGTGTTTTGCAGCGTGATCGGTCAGCCGCCCCACTTTTCGACATAGTCGGTTTGATAGGCCCTGCGGGGTTCTTGTTCATTCATCGGCTTGCGCACGGCATAGCACATTATGACCGGTGAAACCTTTGGCAGTTTCCCCTTAATCCGCGGGCGCACCCCGGTGATATTGGGGTTGGTCGTCGTCGCGATCTGATCCGAAAAATTCGGTAGAATCGGCTGCAAAAACAATTGCAAGACCTTATAGCCCATCGCTTTTTCCCAAAAGCCATACACCATCTCCGGGCTGATTTGATAAAAGGAATGGTTGATCCAGTTGTTGCACGGAGAGTGCCCGATCAGCACCCCGCCCTTTTTCAGCATCCGGTGAATATTGCGATAGGCGGTTGGTAGTTCAAAGATATGCTCACAGGTGCCGCCGTCATAAATCACGTCAAATTTCTCTTCCAGCTCTGCGGGCAGCCCGGCGCTTAGGTCCTGGACAATGCTTGCACCCTCAAAATCAGAGAAATCCATCGAATCGACAGAGGCGTAGCCAAGGGCGGCAAAGAAGTTTTCAGCATATTCGTTGCCAGGATTGCGCAGCGTATCCTCGCTTATGCCAGGAAGGTGCTTTTCGCGGACATTGCGAAACAGATTTGCCGCCTTGCCCCTGCGGGTCCCGACAAAGCGCTGGCGCCCCAGCATCAAAAACGCCCCGCCCAGATCATGCGCCTTGGTGGTCTCGATCAGGCGGGCTGCCAGAGTGTCAGGAATTGCCATTTGGTTTCATTCACTCAAAATAAAAAGATCAGGGCGTGCGCCGACAGGCGTCATACGTCCAGTTCTTCCACGAACTGCGCGTTTTCCTGAATATATTGAAACCGCAGTTCTGGCTTCTTGCCCATCAACCGCTCGACCAGTTCCTTGGTTTCGCCGGGCGCATCCTCGTCTATCGTCACCCGGATCAGGCGGCGCGAAGCCGGGTCCATCGTGGTTTCCTTCAGGTCCTTGGCGTCCATTTCGCCCAGGCCCTTGAACCGCTGCACGTCAATCTTTCCCTTACCCCCCAGACCCTTGGCCATCCATAGGTCCTTTTCGGCATCATCGGCCACATAGACGCGCCGCGCCCCTTGGGTCAGCCGGTAAAGCGGCGGGCAGGCCAGATAAAGATGCCCCTTGTCAATCAGTGGGCGCATCTGGGTAAAGAAGAACGTCATCAGCAAGCTGGCAATGTGGGCGCCGTCCACATCGGCGTCGGTCATGATGATGATCTTGTCATAACGCAGATCCTCGACATTGAACCTTGTCCCCAGGCCCACGCCCAAGGCCTCGCAGATATCGCGGATTTCGGCATTGTCGCCCAGCTTGTTAGAGGCCGCCCCCAACACGTTCAGGATTTTGCCTTTCAGCGGCATGATCGCCTGCGTTTCACGCGATCGCGCCCCCTTGGCCGAACCGCCCGCCGAATCTCCCTCGACGATGAACAACTCTGTCCCCTGGCGCGATTTTGCTGTGCAATCGGTCAGCTTGCCGGGCAAGCGCAGCTTTTTCGTGGCACTCTTGCGCTGGGTTTCCTTTTCCTGCCGCCGCTTTAGCCGCTCCTCGGCCCGCAGCACCAGAAAATCCAGGATCGCGCCTGCGGATTTGTTGTCGCTGGCCAGCCAGTTGTCGAAATGGTCGCGCACCGCCCCTTCGACCAGACGCGCCGCCTCGACCGTGGCCAAGCGGTCCTTGGTCTGACCCACAAACTCCGGCTCGCGGATAAAGCAGCTGACCAACGCCGAGCCACCGGTGATCAGATCGTCGCGGGTGATCTGTTCGGCCTTGCGGTTCTTGACCAGATCGCCGTAAGCGCGGATCCCCTTCAGAATCGCCTGCCAGAACCCCGCCTCATGGGTGCCGCCCTCGGGCGTCGGGACGGTGTTACAGTAGGACTGGATGAACCCGTCCCGCGCCGGCGTCCAGTTGATCGCCCATTCGACAGACCCCGGAACGCCGAATTTCTCCTGAAAGCCGACCTTGCCGGCAAAGGGGCGGTCGGCATAGGTCGCGGCCTTGCCCAGTGTTTCGGTCAGATAGTCCGCCAACCCGCCGGGAAAGTGAAACACCGCCTCGGCAGGGGTTTCGCCATCGTCAATCGCGGTTTTCCAGCGAATTTCGACGCCCGAGAACAGATAGGCTTTTGAGCGCACCATCTTCATCATCCGCGCCGGCTTGAAACGGTGATGGCCAAAGATCTGCTCGTCGGCGTGGAAGGTCACGGTGGTGCCGCGCCGGTTTGGCGCCGCGCCGATCTTTTCCACCGGTCCCAGCGGCAGCCCGCGCGAAAACCGTTGCTCGAACAGCTCCTTGTTGCGCGCGACCTGCACCACCATACTGTCCGACAGCGCGTTCACCACGCTTGCTCCGACGCCGTGCAACCCGCCCGAGGTCTGATAGGCATCGCCCGAAAACTTGCCCCCCGCATGCAGCGTGCACAAAATCACTTCCAGCGCAGACTTGCCGGGAAACTTCGGGTGCGGATCAACCGGAATCCCGCGCCCGTTGTCGCGGATCGTCACCGAATGGTCCGCCCCCAGTTCCACCTCGATCCGGCTCGCGTGGCCCGCCACCGCCTCATCCATCGAGTTGTCCAGCACCTCGGCCACCAAATGGTGCAGCGCACGTTCATCCGTGCCGCCGATATACATGCCGGGGCGTTTGCGCACCGGCTCCAGCCCTTCAAGCACCTCGATACTGGAGGCGTCATAGGTCTCGGGCTTGGAGGACAGAAGGTCATCGGCCATTGCTGCTCTTTCTTCTTGTCGGTCTTCTTTTCAGGTTCTGGCGCAGGGATACCCCAAGCCGGGGGGGTGGGGCAATGCCCGCCCGCCCCGCTTTTGTTTGGCCGAAATACTCCGGGGGGGCCGCCGATCCCATCGGCGGCGGGGGCAGCGCCCCCATCTGGCCGGTTCCGCCTCGCGCCCGGCAAACCCCGTCAAGCGTCGGCTCTTTTCTTCGGTGCCGCCAATATGACGGGCTTTTGATACGCATCAACGCATAGTGTGAGGCAATGTCCTACACTCACACCCCCGAACCACAAGGAGAGCGGCATGGAAGATCCTATCCCCCCCGCCGACCCACCCGGCCCTGACGGGCCCGCAACAGGCCATTCCGACGACGACGCCGAGGGTCCGAGGCAATTTCCCCAAATTGATCCGAACGCGGTCAGGCTGGCGTTTGAATCGGGTAAATTCCCCTATCCGCGCAAGATGCGAACCTCGGAATACGACGCGCAAAAGGCCAAACTTCAGGCAGAGCTTTTGAAGGTGCAACGCTGGGCGCAAGACACCGGGCAAAAATTCGTCATTCTGTTCGAGGGCCGCGATGCCGCGGGCAAGGGCGGCACGATCAAGCGTTTCAATGAACACCTCAACCCTCGTTCCGCCCGTGTCGTGGCGCTGAACAAACCCACCGACGAAGAACGCGGCCAGTGGTATTTTCAACGTTACATCAAACATATGCCAACCAAAGGCGAAATGGTGTTCTATGACCGCAGCTGGTATAACCGCGCGGGTGTCGAGCGGGTGATGGGTTTTTGCACGCCGACAGAATACCTTGAATTCATGCGCCAGACGCCGGAATTGGAACGCATGCTCGTACGCTCTGGCATCCGGCTTTACAAATACTGGTTTTCTGTCACCCGCCCCGAACAGCGTCGCCGTTTCAGATCCCGCGAAACCGACCCGCTCAAGCGCTGGAAACTATCGCCCATCGACCTTGCCAGCCTTGATAAATGGGATGACTACACCGAGGCAAAAGAGGCGATGTTCTTTTACACCGACACCGCCGATGCCCCCTGGACCATCATCAAATCCGATGACAAGAAACGTGCCCGGCTGAATACGATGCGCCACTTTCTGTCAACGTTGGAGTACCCTGACAAAGATCACAGCGTCGCCACCCCGCCCGATCCGCTGATCGTCGGTCATGCGGGCCATGTGATGCATCAGGCCGAACATCTTGCAAGCGTATCGCTACAGCCTGAACTGACCCACACGCCAAAATCCACCCGCAAGTCTAAAGCCAAATCCACCCGCAAGACTTGAACCCCGACACCGGCTTTGCCAATCTGCTGGTGCGGCTCAAACCACCGGGGGAGACAGATGGCATCCGATTGGGACCACCGCTTTGCGGGCACGGATTACTTTTACGGCACCGCCCCGGCGGATTTCGTCGCCCGGCAGGCGTGGCGTCTGGCCCCTGGCGCGCGGCTTTTGTCGCTGGCCGAGGGCGAGGGCCGCAACGCCTGCTATCTGGCCGGACAGGGGGCCAAGGTCACCGCGCTGGAACGGTCACCCGTGGCACTGGCCAAGGCGCGCGCGTTGGCCGCTGAACGGGGCGTCAGTGTCAACTGGCAGCCGATGGATCTGGCGCAATACGACTGGCCCAAGGCGGCGTTCGATGCCGTGCTGGGGGTGTTCATCCAGTTTGCGCCCGCCGATCTTCAGGCCGAAATATTCGCCGGTATCGGGCGCACGCTTCGGCCCGGCGGGCTGGTCATGCTGCACGGGTTTGCCACCCGGCAAATGGGGTATGGCTCGGGCGGGCCGCGCGTGCCCGGTCAGCTTTACACGTTGGACCGGCTGCGCGCCGCCTTTGCGGGCTACACGCTGCTGCATCAGGCCGATTTTGACGCGGATCTGGACGAAGGCGCGGGCCATCACGGCCGCGCCGCCCTGATTGATTTCGTGGCCCGCAAACCCTAAGCCTTTGGCCTTTGTCCGGGTGTGCGGGGGGGGGAGGCGCCCCAAGCCAAAGCTGCGGCTTGCCGCCGCAGGCGCCTCAGCGTAAGGCTACCGTTATGACCACGATCCCCCGCCTTTCCATTCCGGCCCATATCCGCGCCACACTGGTGCTGGGTCTGCCGCTGATCGGCAGCCATCTGGCGCAGATGCTGCTGCACGTCACCGATACGGTGATGCTGGGCTGGTATGGCGTGACCGAACTGGCGGCGGTGGTGCTGGGGGCCTCGGGGTTTTTTATCGTGTTCATTCTGGGCTCAGGGTTCGGGATCGGGGTGATGGGCATGGTCGCCAGCGCCCTGGGGCGCGGTGACGAGGCGCAGGTACGCCGCGATACCCGCATGGGGCTGTGGCTTTCGATTTTTTACGGTGTACTGGCGATGCCGGTGATGTGGTATTCCGGCACGATCCTGCTGGTGTTGGGGCAAAAGCCCGAAGTCGCGGCGATGGCGCAGGAGTATCTGCGGATCGCCGGTTTTGGCCTGATCCCGGCGGTTCTGGTGATGGTTTTGAAAAGCTATCTGGCCGCGAATGAACGCACGCAGGTTGTGCTTTGGGTGACATTGGCGGCGGTGGCGCTGAACGCGCTAATGAACTGGGCGATGATTTTTGGCAATCTGGGCGCGCCCGAGTTGGGCCTGAAGGGGGCCGCCATTTCCAGCCTGATCTGTCAGATTCTGGCCGCCGTCGTGCTGGCTGTCTATGCCGGCCTTGAACCTGATTTGCGCCGTTTTCACCTGTTCCAGCGGTTCTGGCGCCCCGATTGGCCCGCGCTGCGGCAGGTCTTTGCGCTGGGCTGGCCGATTGGCCTGACCGGGTTGGCCGAGGGCGGACTGTTTCAGGCATCGGCGCTGATGATGGGCTGGATCGGCACGCGCGAGCTGGCCGCGCATGGTATCGCGCTGGAAATCACGGCGCTGTCGTTCATGGTGCATCTGGGCCTGTCGAACGCCGCGACGGTGCGGGTCGGCCGGGCAATGGGCGCGAATGACCCGC
>NZ_JBLJBV010000103.1:0-3123 GCF_047638075.1 Phaeovulum sp. | reverse complement strand
CATAGGCGCGGTCTTCGATGGCGGCGTTGAAGATCTCGGCCAGATCGGCGGCCATTTCGGGCGAGTGGATCACCACCCCCATTTCGGTATTCAGCCACAACGAGCGCGGATCAAAGTTGAGCGAGCCGATAAAGACACGGGCGCGGTCTGCCGAAAACACCTTTGCATGCAGTTTGTTGCGGGAATAGGGCGAGGTGCCTTTGCGGCGGCGGCCCAGCAGATCCAGTTTGTGCTCAGGGTCGCGGCGCGGCGCGTTTTCCCCCGCGTATTCATATAGCTGGATACCGGCACGCAGCAGCGGTTTGCGGCGGTGGGCATAACCTGCATGAACAATGCCCACATCACTGACCGCCAGCGCATTGGTCAGGATACGCACCCGCACCCCACCCGTTGCAATCTTTGCCAGCGCCCGCACGCCAGTGGCCGTTGGCACCAGATAAGGCGAAATCACATCCAGTTCGCGCGCAGGCGTTCCCAATGCGCGCAGCAGATAAGGCCATAGCAAATCCCGGTCACGCGCGCGGCCTTCGGCCTTGTTGGGGGCGTCGACCAGCAATTCGGCCTCTACCCAGCGAAACCCCGCATCGGGTTGATCCAGGCGAGGCAGAAATGGGGTTTCGGCCAGTGCTGCGCTGTAGGTCGCAGCCTGGGGTTTTGCCAGCAATTCGCGGCGGGCGCGCACCAGGGCCCTTGCGCGCGCTGGGCGCAACGGATGCAGAACATGGCGCGCCGGCACCGCCAGGGGCGAGGCCCAGTAGGCATCGAACTGCGCCGAAACGTCCGCTACGACAGGCCCAGCGGCGACAATGTCCAGATCCATGAACATGCCGCTGGCAAAATCGTTGAAATAATCGTCTGCAATGTTGCGCCCACCCAAGATGGCGAGTGTTGCATCAAACACCATCGCCTTGTTGTGCATCCGCCGATTGAGGCGGGCAAAATCCAGAAGGTAGCCCAAGGTCCGCATCCGGCGCATCGGGAACGGGTTGAACAGGCGCAGCTCGATATTGGGATGGGTGACAAAATGGGCCAGCGTGTCATCCATTCCGGCGGTGGTGTTGTCATCCAGCAGCAGGCGCACGCGCACGCCACGGTCGGCGGCATCGAACAATGCGCCCAAAAGCATCAGACCGGCGGTATCGCGACGCCACATGTAGTATTGCACGTCGATGCTGGAGGTCGCCGCACCCGTCAGTTCCAACCGCGACGCCAGCGCATCCAGCGGATCATAAAGGGTATGGATGCCGGTAAGGTCGGGGTGTTGCGTTAGCGCAGGGGCAAGAGCGTGGGGCAACGGCGCGCCCGGTGGCGGGGTCAGCGTCGTGCTGTTTGTGCGTGGCTGTGCGACAAGATGGCGAAACCGCCGACGCAAAGTCCAAAGCGCGGCAGATGTAACGACGGAAAGAAGGATCAGGCCCAAAACCATGGCGTTATCCAAAAGCGGAATATGGTGACTATGGCCGGGAAAGGATGCCAGTGCAAACGGCGGTAGCGCCCAAAAGGCAACGGGCCGGGGCGTAAAAGCCCCGGCCCATATCAAATCCTGATCAGGTCACGCTTAGCCGATAGCGGCGGCTTTTACGTCATCGTCGATATAGGGGACGTACTGTGCAAAATTGGCTGAGAACATCTCGACCAGTTTTGTGGCCTGCGCGTCATAGGCGGCCTTGTCACCCCAGGTATCGCGCGGGCTTAAAAGGGTGGTGTCCACGTCAGGCACCGCGACCGGCACGTCAAAGCCAAAATTCGGATCCTTGCGGAACTGGACGTTGCCCAGCGACCCGTCAAGGGCGGCGGTCAGCAGCGCGCGGGTGGCCTTGATCGGCATCCGCTTGCCGACGCCATAGGCACCGCCGGTCCAGCCGGTGTTGACCAGCCAGCAGATCGACCCGAACTGCGCGATCTTTTCCTGAAGCAGCTTCCCATATACCTCTGGGCGCCGGGGCATGAATGGGGCGCCAAAGCAGGTGGAAAAGGTAGGAATCGGCTCGGTCACGCCAACCTCTGTCCCTGGGGTTTTTGAGGTAAAGCCCGACAGGAAGTGGTACATCGCCTGTGCCGAGGTCAGCCGCGCAATTGGCGGCAGGACGCCATAAGCATCACAGGTCAGCATGATGATGTTTTTAGGATGGCCGCCCAGCGAAGTTCCTGATGCGTTCGAGATATAATCAAGCGGATAGGCGCAACGCATGTTGTCGGTAAGAGAGTTGTCCGCAAAGTCCAGTTCCAGCGTGTCGGGGTCGAACGTCATGTTTTCGACAACCGTGCTGAACTTTGAACAGGTGGCGTAGATTTCAGGCTCGGCCTTGGGGTCCAGGTTGATGGTCTTGGCGTAGCAGCCACCTTCAAAGTTGAAAGTGCCCCGGTCAGACCAGCCGTGTTCATCGTCACCGATCAGGGTGCGCGATGGGTCAGCAGACAGCGTGGTCTTGCCGGTCCCCGAGAGGCCGAAGAAAATGGCCGTGTCGTCGGTATTGCCAATCGCGTGGTTGGCTGAACAATGCATGGCCATCACATCCTTGCCGGGAAGGATGTAATTAAGAAGCGTAAAGACTGACTTCTTGTTCTCACCCGCATAGGCGGTATTGCCGATCAGGATCAGCTTTTTCGCGAAATTGAGCGCAACGATTGTTTCACTGCGGCATCCGTGGCGGGCCGGGTCGGCCTTGAACGAGGGGCAGTTGATAATGGTGTATTCCTGCACGAAGCCCGACAACTCGGCCGCATCGGGGCGGCGTAGCATGTGGCGGCTGAAAAGCCCGTGCCATGCCAGTTCGGTAATGACGCGCACATCCAGCCGTTCAACCGGATCCGCGCCCGCGTAGAGATCCTGCACAAAGAAATCGCGGCCCTTCATGTGGTCAAGCATATCGGCGTGCAGAATGTCGAAATGCTCAGGATCCATGGGAGAGTTGTTTTCCCACCAGATCGTGTCTTCGACGTCGGGGGTGCGCACGACAAACTTGTCTTTGGGCGACCGGCCTGTGTGCTTGCCCGTGGTGCAATAGAATGCACCGCCCTTGCCCAACGTTCCTTCATCGCGCAGCAGCGCGGCTTCTACCAGCGCTGGCTCAATCAGGTTGTAATAGACATTGCCCAGTCCAGTGATGCCCTGATCTTCCA
>NZ_JBLJBV010000102.1:0-10795 GCF_047638075.1 Phaeovulum sp. | reverse complement strand
CCGGGCCAAAAAGTGTGGTGCCGCTGCGACCGTGCAAAAGGCGCGTCACCACCAACACCGCACCGCCCAACGCCCCGAATGTATATAAAAGCATCGTCAACCCCAGCGGGCTGCCACCCGACCCAATGCTTTGTGATAGCTGTGCCGCCGCCCATGGCCCGCGAACCCGTTCGATAAAGCGAAAGAATGATATGATCGCCATCATGTATAGGGCGCCAATCAGCAACGTGCCCAAGATGCTGCGCCAAAGCTCATGCCGGGGCCGTGCGATGGCTGCAAAACCGGCCAGCGGGGCATAGACGGCAGGGCGCGTCAGCAGCATTCCCTGAAGACGGTTCAGCATGGTCATTCCTTTTTCGCGGGTGCCGGGGATGTAAAGCCGCAGATAGGCTGCAATCGGCGCGCCGGTTATTTTCACCGCTATTGCAAATGATCGGGGCCTTTGGCCAGAGACGCAATACTATTGAAGCTTGCCGCTTGCGCCATCTTTATCTATTCCCAGACATAGTCAATTTAGGGACAAGGCCGATGCGCAATAGCCGTTTCAACAAATCGACACTTCCTTCGCGGCATGTAACCGAAGGGCCCGAACGTGCGCCACACCGCAGTTATTTCTACGCGATGGGCATCACCGAGGAAGAAATCCATCAGCCTTGGGTCGGTGTTGCCACCTGCTGGAACGAGGCGGCGCCGTGCAACATTGCGCTGAACCGTCAGGCGCAATCGGTGAAGATGGGGGTGAAGAAGGGCGGCGGCACGCCGCGCGAATTTACCACCATCACGGTGACAGACGGCATTGCGATGGGGCATGAGGGCATGCGCTCCAGCCTCGCGTCGCGCGATGCGATTGCTGATACGGTTGAATTGACGATGCGCGGGCATTGCTATGATGCGCTGGTTGGAATGGCGGGCTGTGACAAGTCGCTTCCCGGGATGATGATGGCGATGGTGCGGTTGAACGTGCCGTCGGTGTTCATCTATGGCGGCTCGATCTTGCCGGGCAGGCTGAACGGCAAGGATGTGGTGGTTCAGGACGTGTTCGAGGCGGTGGGCCAGCACGCTGCGGGCAATATGACGGATGCCGAACTGGAAATTCTGGAACGGGTTGCCTGCCCCTCGGCCGGGGCCTGCGGCGGGCAATATACCGCCAACACCATGGCCTGCGTGTCCGAGGCGATTGGCCTTGCGTTGATGAACAGTTCGGGCGCCCCCGCCCCCTACGAAAGCCGCGATCAGTATGGTGACGCCTCGGGCGTGGCGGTGATGAACCTGATCGAAAAGAATATCCGCGCGCGCGATGTCGTGACCCGAAAGGCGTTGGAAAATGCCGCGCGCGTCGTGGCCTGCACCGGCGGATCCACCAACGCCGGCCTGCATCTGCCCGCAATTGCGCATGAGGCCGGGATCGACTTTGACCTTTTCGATGTCTGCGACATCTTCCGCGATACGCCCTATTTCGTGAACCTGCGGCCGGGTGGCGACTATGTCGCCAAAGACCTTTATGAGGCGGGCGGCGTGCCGGTTGTGCTGAAAGAATTGCGCAAGGCTGGGCTGATACATGAAGACTGCATTACCGCCTCGGGGCGGTCGATAGGCGAAGAGTTGGATCTGATCACCCACGAGGCGGATGGCAAGGTGATCTATCCGGTGGCAACACCGATCACCGCAACCGGTGGCGTTGTCGGGCTGAAGGGCAATCTTGCCCCCGATGGGGCAATCGTGAAAGTCGCCGGGATGAAGCCGGATGAGCAGGTGTTCAGCGGCCCCGCCCGCGTGTTTGAATGCGAAGAGGACGCCTTTGCCGCCGTTCAGGCGCGCACCTACCAAGTGGGCGATGTGATCGTTATCCGCAACGAAGGCCCCGCTGGCGGGCCGGGCATGCGCGAGATGCTGTCAACCACGGCGGCACTGTCCGGTCAGGGTATGGGCAAGAAGGTGGCGCTGATCACGGATGGGCGTTTTTCGGGCGCAACGCGGGGGTTCTGCGTGGGCCATGTCGGGCCAGAGGCGGCTTATGGCGGGCCTATCGCATTGCTGAAGGACGGCGATATGATCACCATCAATGCCGTCACCGGCGAGATTTCCGTGGCGCTTACTGACGCCGAACTGGCCGCCCGCAAAGCGGATTGGAAAGGCCCCCGCAAAACCGATTACGGTAGTGGTGCGCTGTGGAAATACGCCCAGCTTGTGGGGCCAACGCGTCAGGGTGCGGTTACTCATCCGGGCGCCAAGGCAGAATCGCATGTCTACATGGACCAGTAAACTCTATCGGTTTGGTGGAGTTTGGGGGCTGTGCGCGGTGTTGGCGGGCTGTGTGACAACCACGATGGGCCAGGCAGCACCGCGTAGCGTGCGGGTGGCGGATGGCAGCTTGGTGCTGACCGCGCCGAACGGGTTTTGCGTTGATCAAAAGGCCAGTCAGGGTGATGGCAGCTTTGTGCTGTTTGGTAATTGCGCCGCGCTGTCAGCCAACCCCTCGCTTCGCCAACCGGGTCAGCCGGTGGTGCTGACCGCTGCCGTCAGCGCCCCGGCGCCGGTGCCCGTGGCCAAAGCCTTGCCGCAGATGAAAGAGTTTTTTCAGTCAGAGGCGGGACGGGCTGCGCTTAGCCGTTCTGGCAAGGCCGCATCGGTGACGGTGTTGGGCATGCGGACCGAAGACGATTTGCTTTTGGTGCATCTGCGCGATACCGCTGCGGCCAGTGGTCCGCGGGTGGCGGCCGAGTATTGGCGCGCTTTCACCGGGATTGAGGGGCGAATATTGTCACTGTCAGTCTTGCCGCTGCGCGACCGGCCAGTCAGCGACGCAAACCAAAGGGCGCTGATTTTGGCATTCGTGCGTGCGATCCGCGCAGCAAACTGAACCTGCGGCCCGGTCGCCGCAGCTTGGCGTCATCAAAAGGGCCTGAAATAGACAGGTTTTGGTTTCATCCTCGTCGTGGTTTTGTGCGAGTGAAATTATAAGCGGTACGCCCGTTGGTGGTGTGAAAGTCACTCTTGAAACGTTTGGAGAAGATGCCCCGGAAACCGAATTCACTGCTGGATCGCCTGCTGCAAAAGCGCGCTCATATCCGCTGGACGCGCGCCGCACGGCTGGCCAAGGATCTGGATTTGCATGATTTGCGCGGATTGCGGTCAGAAGCGCGCCATTTGCGCCGGGCGCTAGACCGCGTTTTGCATATTGCCGATGCACGGCTGGCGATGCCGCTGATGGGCGCCGATGCGATTGCGCGGCCGCTTGGCACTGATTGGGCCTGGCGGCCCGATTTGTGGTGCGGGCCTGTGGTGCCGGCGGGTATTGCCTCGGCTGAAAACCGGGCGATGCTGGGTGATCAGGTAACGATCTTTCATGATTGCAAAGTGCCCGAATTGACCCTGCGCCAGACCCGCAACACAGGCGAAGCCGACATCGCCCCTTTTGGTCTGCGGTTGGATGTGTTTCGTTTTGACGGCTCTTTCCTGTCTGTGGTGATTGATTTGCCGCAGGGCGCGGCTGAAGGGTTGCGGTTGAACCACCTGATCCGCATGGACTGCGTGATTGAGGCGGAAAAGCCGCTTGCGGTATTTGCACGGCTGAACGTGAAGCACGGCCCCAACACCGAACAGGTGGTTCGCGCATTGCCGCCGGTTCAGGGGGGAGCCCCGGTCGAATTTGATCTGGCCTATACGAAGATCAATGAAAAACGGGTGGAAAAGGCGTGGGTGGACCTGATCTTTGAGGGGCCGCAGATGAACCAGATCATGGTGCGGGATCTGACCTTTTCGCGCCATCCACGGGCGGAGATTTAAGGAGGGCGCATGGCCTACATGCTGGAGATATCGCGCATCAGGGCGGGTTACTGGGAGGGGGTTCTGGTTGGGCCCAAGCCGCCGGAAATCAACGTGGTGCACCAAGAAAAGATCCTGCCGGGCCTTGAGGTTGCGGCGCTGGGCAAGGATCGCTGGCGGTTGAGCCTGCCAATCCCGCCCGAGGTGTTGTCGGATGGGGTGCAGACGTTTTTGGTGCAGACAAAGGCTGGCGGTGACCGGCTTGGACATTTCACCATCGTGACCGGCATTCCGCTGGAAGACGATATCCGCGCCGAGATGGACCTGCTGCGCGCCGAGCTGGATTTGCTAAAACGTGCCTTTCGCCGCCACTGCGTCGAGACCGGGGCATAAGCGGCCGCCGCGTTCAAAGTGTCGCGGCAAGCCGGGTTCCCTGGTCAATCGCGCGTTTCGCGTCCAGCTCTCTGGCTACGTCGGCCCCGCCGATGATATGGGGCGGGCGCCCGGCTGCGGTCAGTTGATCCGCTAGCGTCCGGTTCGACAGTTGGCCCGCGCACAGCACCACGGTATCGGCCTTGATCAACGTGGGGTTTTCACGCGCGGCACCATAGGTGATGTGCAGCCCCTGCGCGTCAATCCGTTCGTAGTTCACGCCGCCGATCATCTTCACGTCTTTTGCCACCAGTTGGGCGCGGTGGATCCAGCCGGTCGTTTTACCCAGCCTTCGACCCAGTTTTTCGGCTTTGCGCTGCAATAGGGTGATTGTGCGTGCGGCGGCCTCGGGCTGGGGTTCGGTCAGGCCGCCCGGGCGTTGGGCGGGGTCGCCCACACCCCATTCGCGGCGCCATTCCGCTAGATGAAGTGTCGGGCTTTCACCCTGCTGGGTCAAAAACTCTGCAACGTCAAACCCGATTCCGCCCGCCCCCACAATGGCAACGCGCGGACCGGGGGTGACGCTGCCCTTCAAAACCTCGATATAGCTGACGGCGTGTTCCGCGCCGGGGATTTCGGGATCACGCGGAATGACGCCTGTGGCAATGATCACCTCGTCAAACGGCAAAAGGGCATCCGGCGTCGCCTCGGTGTTCAGGGCAAGGGTTACTCCGGTCAGGGCCAGCATGGTGGCGTACCAATCGGTCAGGCCGTTGAATTCTTCTTTGCCCGGTATCACCCGCGCCATGGTCAGTTGCCCGCCAATTTCTGCGGCGCGGTCAAACAGGGTGACGGAGTGCCCCCGCTGGGCGGCGGTAATCGCCGCGCTCATCCCTGCCGGGCCAGCCCCGACAACAGCGATGGTTTTGGGACGGGCCGCCGTGTCTAACGTCAGTTCCGTTTCATGCCCGGCGCGGGGGTTCACCAGGCACGATGATATCTTGCCCGCAAAGGTATGGTCCAGACAGGCCTGATTGCAGGCGATGCAGGGCGCGATTTCTGCGGCGCGGCCAGTGGCGGCTTTGACGACAAAGTCGGGGTCGGCCAAAAACGGGCGCGCCATTGACACCATATCGGCCTGCCCATCGGCAAGGATCGCCTCGGCCAGTTCTGGCGTGTTGATCCGGTTTGAGGTGATGACCGGAATACCCACTTCGGGGCGCAGCCGTGCTGTCAGCCAGGTAAACGCCGCCCGCGGCACTGAGGTGGCGATGGTTGGCACGCGGGCTTCGTGCCAGCCGATCCCGGTGTTCAGCAGGCTGGCGCCGGCGCCCTCAATTGCCCGGGCCAGCGCCACCACCTCATCCCAACTGGAGCCATCGGGAACAAGGTCGATCAATGAAATGCGGTAGATCAGAATGAAGTCTGGACCTGTCGCTTCGCGCACGCGGCGCACCACCTCGACAGGCAGGCGCATCCGGTTGGCATAGTCGCCGCCCCAGCGGTCGGTCCGTTTGTTCGTATGGCGCACCAGAAACTGGTTGAGGAAATACCCCTCGGAGCCCATCACCTCTACCCCGTCATACCCCGCTTCACGCGCGCGCACGGCGGCTGTCACGATGGCGCTGATCTGCTGCTCGATCCCGGCTTCGTCGAGTTCACGCGGCACGAAAGGCGAAATCGGTGATTTGATCGCTGAGGCCGAAACACATTCCGGCCCATAGGCATAGCGCCCCGCATGCAGGATCTGCATCGCAATCAGCCCGCCCGCTGCATGCACCCGGCCTGTCACCATCCGGTGGTTGGCGATGTCCTGGGCCGAAAACAGCCCCGCCGCACCCGGAAACACGCCGCCTTCCCGGTTCGGTGCCATGCCCCCAGTCACCATCAGCCCAACCCCGCCGCGCGCGCGAATGGCGTAAAACTCGGCAACGCGGTTCCAATCGCCGGTCTCTTCCAGCCCGGTGTGCATCGATCCCATCAAAACGCGATTTTTCAGCGTAACATGGCCTAGATCAAGCGGTGCAAGCAGATGTGGATAGTTGGTCATTGTACGCCCCCTAATTGGCTCAATCTGCTGCTGACGATCCCTGTTGTCACCCTCAACGCCGCGTCACATCCAGCTTTTTGGCACGTTTCGTGACGAATCCGGGTCAAAAGCCGCGTGAAGCAGGAAGGTCGGGCCAATCCTGCGTCTAGATGCAAAGGGCCTGACTGCGCGGCACCGCCTCGGTTTGCCGCATGATCGGGCACACCGCACGATCTGACTTTTGCCTTGCTGAACCGATGTTTCAGACGCGAATGCGCGGGTGAGGTTCCAAAAAGAAAGTTGCGTGCCGCATGGGCCCACATGGCCCCTATGCGGCACGCATCCCGGCAACGACCGAAGGGGAGAAGATCGCCCCGCCCAAGGCTGCCAGCACACTCGTTATTCGTGTATCTAACCCTATAGAGATGAAAGAACATATAAGGCGGCTGCGGGCCCGCTGGAAAAACACAGCGACACGCCTTTGAAACCCTGTCCGCTTTATATTGAAAACACTGAAACAGTCCTGTCGCTAACAGGATTTGGCAGCATGAAAAAACTGCGGTAATCAGCCAGTTCAGTGGATCCCTATCGAGTCACAGCACATGTTGAAAAATCTGACGAGTGAAGCGCTTGGAACTGCGGTGCTTTCCGCGACCGTGTTTGGTGCCAGCCAGGCGGCGGCCCCCTTGGGACTGGTCGGCAACATCCCGGTGTCGCTGGTGGCTGGGTTTGCGCTGTTCATCCTGATCACCATTTTTACGCCAATCTCTGGTGGGCACCTGAACCCCCTGATAACGCTTTACTTTTATACCCGGCAAACCGTCAGCGCCTGGGTTGGACTGGCCTATGTCGCGGCGCAGGTTCTGGGTGCGGTGCTGGGTGCCCTTGTGGCCCATGCGATGTTTGGGCTGCCCCTGTTGCAGCTAAGCGAAATCGAACGAAACGCGCCGGGGTTGGGCATAGCCGAAGTTGTGGCGGGCTTTGGGTTTGTGCTGATGGTCAGCGGCGGGCTGCGCGCCAACGCGGCGCTAGTCCCTGCGCTGGTCGGTGCCTTTGCGACCTGCGCTGTCTGGTTCACATCATCCGGCGGTTTTGCCAATCCGGCGGTGATGGTGGGGCGGATGCTGACCGCAACGCCCGGCGGTGTGGCGCCAGACTCGTTTCCGATGCTGGTGGCGGCTCAGTTCATCGGGGCGCTGATTGCTGTAGGGGTGGGGCGCTATCTGTTTGACACGCCAGCCCCAAGCGAGGGTTCGGCAGTATATTCATGCGAAAATAAAGATTGACCGTTTCTATTGTCAAATTTTGCGAAACAGACCTTCATGCCCATTCGCTTACAATTGGCATTGGAAATCCGGGGTGTAGCGGGTCTGATAGCAGTTGATCATAGAGTGACCTGAAAGGCTGAAAATGTCGTCCAGAACCTATTACGCCCCCGAGGGTGGACTGCCCCCACAGACTCAATTGCTGACAGATCGGGCCATGTTCACCACGGCCTACGCCGTCATCCCGAAAGGCACATTCAGCGATATTGTGACCAGCTTTCTGCCGTTTTGGGAAGGCGCGCGGTTTTGGGTCATATCCCGGCCCCTGTCGGGTTTTGCAGAAACCTTTTCGCAATACATCGCAGAGGTACAACCGGGCGGTGGATCAGACCGGCCCGAGCTGGACAAAAGCGCCGAGGCGGTTTTGTTCGTCGTGGCGGGTGCCATCGAGGTGACAATTGATGGTCAGGCCCACACCATGACAGAAGGCGGCTATGCCTTTCTGCCACCGGCCTGCAACTGGACCATCCGCAACCGCGGGACTGTAGCGGCCAAATTCCATTGGATCCGCAAGGCCTATGAGTATGTCGAAGGCCTGCCCGCCCCTGAGGCCTTCGTGACGAATGAAAACGATGTCACGCCTGCAGAGATGGCCGGCACTGATGGCAAATGGGCCACGTCACGGTTTGTCGATATGGCCGATATGCGCCACGACATGCATGTGACGATTGTGACATTCCAACCCGGCGCCGTGATCCCCTTTGCCGAAACGCATGTGATGGAACACGGGCTTTATGTGCTGGAAGGCAAAGCGGTTTACCGGCTGAATCAGGATTGGGTTGAGGTGGAGGCAGGCGACTACATGTGGCTGCGCGCGTTTTGCCCACAGGCGTGTTACGCCGGCGGGCCGGGGCCGTTTCGCTACCTGCTTTACAAGGACGTGAACCGCCATATGCGCTTTGGCGGGGGGCTGACCCGCTAAGGCACCTCAGGCGATATCGGCCCCAAGGCTGCGCGAGACTTCCTCGCCGGCCGCCCGCACCAGCGCGCCAATCTGCGCCACCTTTTCGGGGGTGACACGGTGCGACGGGCCGGAAATGGAAATACCTGCGACCGCCTCGCCCTGATAATTCAGGATCGGGGCGGCAATGCAGCGCATTCCGATTGCCTTTTCCTCGTTGTCGAAGGCAAAGCCCTGGGCGCGGATCTGTTGCAGCTCCGCCTGCAAATGGTCGCGCGTGACAATGGTTTGTGGCGTGAACTGTTCCAGCGTCGACGTGGCCAAAAGCCGGTCCAGCCGTTCTTTGGAATAAGTGCTGAGCAGTGCCTTGCCGATGCCAGAGGCGTGCATCGGGCCCTGGGTGCCGGGGGGAAAGAAGGCACGAATTGATTCGTGGGTTTCCACCTGGCCGATGAACATCACCAAACCCAAATTCTCGATCCCGAGGTTAGAGGTCTCGTTCGTCGCCTCCATCAGGTGGCGCATGGCAGGTAGCGCCCGCGCCGTGACATTGCTGCGCCGCAAGAAGGTGGCCCCGATTCGAAACGCCCTGGGGCCGATGGACCATTCTTGCGTGGTGGGGCTGACCTCGGCCATATTGCGAAGCTGAAAGGTCGTCAGTACGCGGTAAATGGTTGCCGCGGACTGATCCAGTGCCTTGGCAATATCAGACAAGGTCATGCTGCCGCCCGATGCGAGCGTTTCCAGCACGTCGATGGCCCGGTCAAGCGACTGGATCACGTTTTGTGTCTCATCGCCGTCAAAGCTTTTGGGGCGACCTCTGGTTCGTGGGCGAACAACCACTTTCTGAGTTCCTTGTATTAGCAAGCAGGACCTTCAGGATAAATTTGAAAGTATGCCATTTTAATGAAAAATCATAACATACTGATTAAGCGTATTAAATGCCAATATTCAAGATTTTGGAAAATGTTTTCAAAAAAATTGTGAAAAAATGGCGATCCACGTATCTTCATTTACAACCCAACGGAGGAGGTTACCATGAGCTTTCAAAACCCAGTCTTCATTCCCGGCCCCACCAACATGCCCGAAGTGCTGCGCAAGGCTATCGATATGCCGACGATCGACCACCGGTCGCCGCTGTTCGGTAAAATTCTTCACCCTGCCTTGGAGGGTGTGAAACAGGTTCTGAAGTCCAAGACGGCCAAAGTCTTCGTATTCCCGTCAACCGGGACCGGCGGTTGGGAAACCGCGCTGTCAAATACGCTGTCTGCTGGCGACAAGGTTCTGGCGGCCCGCAACGGCATGTTCAGCCAGCGCTGGATTGATATGTGCCAGCGCCATGGCCTGAATGTGCAGGTCGTTGAAACCCCCTGGGGCGCGGGTCTTCCGGCTGACCGCTACGAAGAGATTCTGACCGCTGACAAGGCGCATGAAATCAAGGTCGTTCTGGCGACGCACAACGAAACCGCGACCGGCGTTCGTTCGAACATCGCGGCAGTGCGCCGTGCGCTTGATGCGGCCAAGCATCCGGCGATGCTGTTTGTCGATGGCGTCAGCTCGATCGGGTCGATGGATTTCCGGATGGACGAATGGGGCGTGGACGTTGCCGTGACCGGTTCGCAAAAGGGCTTTATGCTGCCCGCCGGTCTGGCGATTGTCGGCTTTAGCCCCAAGGCAATGGCGGCGATTGAAACCGCGACGCTGCCGCGCACCTTCTTTGACGTGCGTGATATGGGCAAGGGCTATGCCAACAACGCCTACCCCTATACCCCGGCGGTCGGGTTGCTGAACGGGCTGAAACTGTCCACGGAAATGCTGCTGGATGAAGGCCTGGAAAACGTCTTTGCCCGTCACAACCGCATTGCCAACGGTGTTCGTGCTGCGGTTGGTGCCTGGGGTATGGATCTGTGCGCACAGTCGCCGGACGTCTATTCCGATACCGTCAGCGCAATCCGCACGCCCGAAGGCTTTAACGCCACCTCGATCGTGAACCGCGCCGCCGACGCTTATGGCGTGGCCTTTGGGGTGGGTCTGGGTGAGGTCGCGGGCAAGGTGTTCCGTATCGGTCACCTTGGCAGCCTGACCGATGTGATGACCCTGTCGGGCCTGGCCACCGTTGAAATGGTGATGGCTGACCTGGGCCTGAACATCAAGCTTGGCTCGGGTGTTGCCGCTGCACAAGAGGTGTATCGCACAACCGCGTTGCAGACCGCGAAGGCGGCATGATGAAGGATAGCCAGACCATGTATATCCCAACGCTGGCCGATATGCTTGTCGCGCATGAGCGTATCAAGCCATATATCCACCGCACCCCGGTGCTGACCTCGCAGTTCATCAACAACCTGACGGGCGCCGAGCTGTTCTTCAAATGCGAGAACCTGCAAAAGGCGGGCGCCTTCAAGG
>NZ_JBLJBV010000101.1:0-14128 GCF_047638075.1 Phaeovulum sp. | reverse complement strand
CAATCGTGCCAATGTTGACGTGCGGTTTATTCCGTTCAAACTTTGCCTTTGCCATATCACGGGCGCCTCTGCTTGGGGGGCCGGGAAAGGCCCGATGGAATCTTCGGGCGTTTCCTATTGCTTTGGCCGCGCGAAATCAAGCCTGCTCCGTATTGTCAGGGGGTTGGAGCGGCGCGCATCTGCGCCAGGCTGATACCATGCCGCAGCCCACCTCCAGCCTTGCCGCAGTTCCGGGACGCAAACCTGTGCGCGGGCTGATTCTGGCCCTGGCCCCACCGGCGGCATCTGGTTGACCGTCAGCCCCGCGGCCCTGTTCAGGTGAACCGGTTGTCGCGCGGAAAGCCGCGCGGCGCCATCCGCCCGGCACTCGCACGTTTGGCCAACCATTCGTCCAGATTGGTTTCGCACCGCGTCCGACCGGCAGGGTCTTTCCACGATAGCCCATCCGCCAACACAAAGGTCATCGCGTCGATCAACCCGCCGTCCTTGTATTTTTGCAACCGAACGCCCTTGCCCCGCGCCATTTCAGGCAGCTCATCCAGCGCAAAGACCAAGAGTTTGCGGTTTTCGCCGACCACGGCCACATGGTCGCCCTGCACCCGGCGGCACACTGCCACACGGGAACCGTCGCGCAGGTTCAAGACCTGCTTGCCGGCACGGGTCTGCGCCAGCAGTTCTTCGGATGGAACCACAAACCCATCGCCATCAGTCGACGCGACAAGGAATTTCTCGCCCGCGCGGAAAATTACCAGCCCCGTCACATCGGCCTCATTGGGCAGATCGACCATCAGACGCACCGGCTCGCCCATACCGCGCCCGCCGGGCAGGTTGGCCCCCAAAAGCGTGTAGAACCGCCCGTTCGACCCAACCAGTAAAATCCGATCCGTCGTTTCGGCATGAAGCGCGAACCGCGCGGCATCGCCATCCTTGAACTTGACCTCGGCATCGAGGGGCTGATGCCCCTTCATCGCGCGCACCCAACCCATTTTCGACAAGATCACGGTGATCGGTTCGCGGTCGATCATCGCCTCGATCGGTACTTCCTCAACCACCCCCGCCTCGGCAAAGCCGGTCCGACGGGCGCCATTCGGGGCGTCCTTGCCAAAGGTCTTGCGCACGTCTTTCAACTGACTCGCAATCCGCTTCCACTGCATCGCCGGGTCGGCCAGCAACTCTACCAGATCGGCGCGCTCAAGCGTCAGCGCATCACGTTCGCGCTTCAACTCCATTTCCTCAAGCTTGCGCAGCGACCGCAATCGCATGTTCAAAATCGCCTCGGCCTGCACCTCGGAAAGCTCAAACTCGACCATCATCATCGCTTTGGGGTCGTCGCCATAGCGGATGATTTCAATCACGCGGTCAAGATTCAGGAAGGCAATGATATAGCCTTCCAGCACCTCAAGGCGGATGTCGATCTTGTCCATCCGGTGCTGGCTGCGCCGGACCAGCACATCACGGCGATGGTCCAGAAAGGCGCGCAACACCTCTTTCAGGCTGCATACTTTGGGCACGCGGCCATCAATCAGCACGTTCATGTTCAGGCTGAAGCGGATCTCGAGGTCAGAGTTGCGAAACAGCATCCCCATCAGCATGTCCGGCGCGACCGTACGGGCCCGCGGCTCCAGCACGATCCGCACATCTTCGGCGCTTTCGTCGCGCACATCGGCCAGCGCGGGCACCTTCTTGGTCTGAATCACCTCAGCCAGCCGTTCGATCAGCTTCGATTTCTGCACCTGATAGGGGATCTCGGTGACAACAATCTGCCATTGGCCGCGGCCCAGATCCTCAACCGACCAGCGGGCGCGCAACCGGAAACTGCCGCGACCGGTGCGGTAGGCCTCAAGGATGTTCTCCTTCGGCTCGACCAAAACACCACCGGTTGGAAAATCAGGGCCTGGCACCAACGCAACCAGCGCATCATTGCCAACCTCGGGGTCCTTGATCATCGCAAGGCAAGCGCCGATCAACTCATCCAGATTATGTGGCGGAATATTGGTGGCCATGCCCACGGCAATCCCGCTGGAGCCGTTCGCCAAAAGGTTCGGAAAGGCGGCGGGCAGCACGACAGGCTCTTCCAGAGTGCCATCATAGTTCGGGCGAAAATCAACCGCGTTTTCCGCCAGACCTTCCATCAACGCCTCGGCGGCGGCGGTCAGACGGGCCTCCGTGTAGCGGCTGGCGGCGGGGTTGTCACCGTCGATATTGCCAAAATTGCCCTGCCCATCCACCAGCGGATAGCGCACCGCAAAATCCTGCGCCAGGCGCGCCATCGCGTCATAGATCGCGGCATCACCATGCGGGTGATAGTTGCCCATCACATCGCCCGAAATCTTGGCCGATTTGCGGAAACCGCCGGTGGGCGACAGCTTCAGTTCGCGCATCGCATACATGATCCGCCGATGCACCGGCTTTAGCCCATCACGCGCATCCGGCAGCGCCCGGTGCATGATCGTGGACAGCGCATAGGTCAGGTATCGCTCACCGATCGCGCGGCTTAGCGGTTCAGGAACGGTGGTGCCTTCGGGGGGATCAATCGGTTCGCTCATGCCCCGGTGATGTAAAGCGCAGGCGCGCCCCGGTCCAGCACGAAAAACCGCACCAGCCCTTCGGGCGCAGACGGCAGACGACGCAAAGCCAGAACCGTGCTAAGATTCCAAAGTGACAAGTCCAGGGGTAAGCCATGATCAGATTGACCTTTTACCTGATGCTGACGTTATTTCTGACGATGTTGATTGCCGGGCGCGACGGGCCTGATACCGTCAAAACTGCGGCCACACTCACGACAGAAGCCGCGCTTGAAACGGCCGTCCCGGCGTCCATAGTCACCCGCACCGACAGCACCCCTCTTGCGCTCGCCATCCCCGTCAGCGCCAGTCCGCCCGAGGCTGTCACGCCCACCACGGCATCACTGCGGATGCCCGGCCCCCCCCTGCGCCCGTCACCCGAATTGGTCCTAGCCTCGCAAACGCAACCCGCCCCACAGGTCTGGCGGGTCAACACCAACCGGCTGAATGTCCGCGCTGGCCCGTCAACCGGCCACAGCGTCGTAGACCGCCTCACCCGCGGCGATGAAGCGCTGGTCATATCCGACCCCACTGCCGAATGGGTGCAGATCCGGATCGAGGGCGACGGTGTCGACGGCTGGGTCGCGCGCAGACTATTGACCCCTGCCGACAACTGACTTCTCATTCTTTCTGGCCCAAACTCCCTACGGGGCCATATCCCGATCCGGGCACCAAAACAGGCAGACACATGACCAAGACCATCCTGATCACCGGCTGCTCATCGGGCATTGGCCATGATGCCGCACACGGGCTGAAGGCAGCCGGATGGCGCGTGTTCGCCACCTGTCGCAACCCACAAGATTGCGAACGCCTTCAGGCCGAAGGGCTGGAGAGCTTTCCGTTGGACGTAGCCTCGCCCGATAGCATACGCGCCGGTGTTGCCCAAACACTGGCGCGTAGCGGTGGCACGCTGGACGCGCTTTACAACAATGCCGCCTTCGCCTGCCCCGGCGCGGTCGAAGACCTTCCCGCCGCCGCATTGCGCGAGATTTTTGAGACAAACCTGTTTGGACTACACGATCTGACCACGCAGATCATTCCGGTAATGCGGGCACAGGGGTATGGGCATATCATTCAATGTTCCTCGGTGCTTGGGTTGGTCGGCATCCGCTGGCGCGGTGCCTATGTCGCCACTAAATTCGCGCTTGAAGGGCTGACCGACGTGATGCGCCGAGAGCTGTCCGATACCCAGATCAAGGTGGTGCTGATCGAACCGGGGCCGGTCACCTCAAAAATCCGCGAGAACTCGATTCCGCATTTTGAGCGCTGGGTTGATTGGCAAAACAGCCCGCGGGCTGAACAATACCGCGCGACCCTTCTCAAACGGCTTTACATCTCTAACGGGCCCGACCGGTGGGAACTTCCCGCCAGCGCGGTGACCGCCAAAATCCTTATCGCCCTATCCACCCCGAATCCACGCCCGCGGTATTATGTGACGACGCCGACCTACCTGATGGGGCTGGCGCGCAGGCTGTTGCCCTACCGGCTGATGGACTGGTTGGCGGTGAAAGCCTGATTTTTCATTCGCTTTTGGCACCGCACCCGTTAAGTCTGGGGCGAACAGGGGGGAACATGCGTAACGATCCGCTTTTTTACATTGTCGCGGCGGCCACGCTGGCGGTTTTGGTCATTCTGATGATCGGGATCGGTGGATTTGCCCGTGGAGGCGACTTTAACCGAAAACACGCCAACCGCATCATGCGGCTGCGGATCATCGCACAGGCGGTGGCTATCGCGCTGATATTGTTGTTTGTCTGGCTGCGAAAAGGAAACTGACCATGGTTGTCTTGAACCGTATTTACACGAAAACCGGCGACGCGGGTGAAACTGCACTGTCAAATGGCACACGGGTTGCCAAACACTCGATGCGGGTCACCGCCTATGGCACCGTAGATGAAACCAACGCGACCCTGGGCCTTGCCCGATTGCACGCAACAGGCGAAATCAATGCGCAAATGGCACGGATTCAGAACGACCTGTTTGATCTGGGCGCCGATCTGGCCCGCCCCGATATGGAGCGCGACACCGAAGCCGGCTACCCGGTGCTGCGCATGAGCGAAGCACAAGTAACCCGCCTGGAAACCGAGATCGACACGATGATCACCCGGCTTGAACCGCTGCGCAGCTTCATCCTGCCCGGTGGAAGCCCGCTGTCGGCACATTTGCACCTGTGTCGCACTGTCGCACGCCGCGCCGAACGCTGCGCGGTCGAGCTTGCCACGATGGAATCGGTCAATGATGCCGCCGTGAAATATCTCAACCGGCTGTCAGACTGGTTTTTTGTCGCCGCCAGAATCGCCAACGATGACGGCACAAACGACGTGCTTTGGGTACCTGGCGCCAACCGTTAGCGTATGACAACAGACAAATTTGGCCTGCGCTTGCCGCAAGGGGCAAATTTGCTCTGTCCTTGCCCGAGATGACGGGCTACCAAATTGCCGATAACATGAAGGCCCCCCGGCAACGGGTGGGCCGCGATCATAAGGAGACGCTCGCCGATGAAGGTTCTTGTGCCCGTCAAGCGCGTGATCGACTATAACGTGAAGGTTCGCGTGAAAGCGGACGGAAGCGGTGTCGACCTCGCCAACGTCAAAATGTCGATGAATCCGTTCGATGAGATTGCCGTGGAAGAGGCGATCCGTCTGAAGGAAAAGGGGGCGGTTTCCGAAATCGTCGTTGTCTCTATCGGCGTCAAGCAGGCGCAGGAAACGCTGCGTACCGCGCTGGCGATGGGGGCGGACCGCGCGATCTTGATTCAGGCCGCAGACGATGTGCACAATGACATCGAACCCCTTGCCGTGGCAAAGCTGCTGAAAGCTGTGGTTGATGCCGAAGCGCCGGGCCTTGTTATCGCGGGCAAGCAGGCGATCGACAATGACATGAATGCAACCGGTCAGATGCTGGCCGCGCTGCTGGGCTGGTCGCAGGCCACCTTTGCCTCGGAAGTGGCGATCGAGGGCGATGCGGTCAAGGTCACCCGCGAAGTCGACGGCGGCTTGCAGACGATCAGCGTAAAGCTGCCCGCGATCATCACCGCCGATCTGCGCTTGAATGAGCCGCGCTACGCGTCGCTGCCCAACATCATGAAAGCAAAGAAAAAGCCGCTGGAGGAAAAGACCGCAGCCGATTACAGCGTCGACGTGTCGCCGCGGCTGACGGTGGTCAAGACCGCTGAACCCGCGGGCCGCAAAGCCGGGGTCAAGGTTGGCTCGGTCGATGAGCTGATCACCAAACTCAAAGACGAAGCGGGGGTGCTGTGATGGCTGTTCTTCTTCTTGCCGAGGTGCAGGGTAACGATCTGGCGATGGACGCAACCGCCAAGGCGCTGTCCGCAGTCAAGACATTGGGGCCGGTGACCATTCTGGTCGCCGGGTCTGGCGTGGCCGAGGCCGGCGCGGCGGCGGCAACGCTGAAAGGTGCCGCCAAAGTGCTGGTTGCGGATGACGCGGCCTATGCGCATGGCCTGGCCGAGCCGCTGGCCGATCTTCTGGTCAGTCTCTCAGAGGGTTTCACCCATATCGTCGCGCCCTCGACCGCGTTGGCAAAAAACGTGCTGCCACGAGTTGCGGCCCTATTGGATGTGATGGTGCTGTCGGACATTATCGGCGTAGTTGACGCCGACACGTTCGAGCGGCCGATCTATGCCGGCAACGCGATCCAGACAGTGAAATCCACCGACAAGATCAAGGTCGCCACGATCCGCACCGCCACGTTTGAAGCGGCGAGCGCCGACGGCTCCGCCCCGGTCGAGGCCGCGGCCAGCGCCGGCGACAAGGGTCTGAGCGTTTGGGTCGAAGACAAGGTTGCCTCGTCGGACCGGCCAGAACTGACCTCAGCGAAGATCGTCGTATCGGGCGGGCGCGGCGTTGGCTCGGAAGCCGATTTCGCAATCATCGCCGCCCTTGCCGACAAACTGGGCGGTGCCATCGGGGCCTCGCGCGCGGCGGTGGACAGCGGTTATGCCCCCAATGACTGGCAGGTAGGGCAAACTGGCAAGGTCGTGGCGCCGGATCTTTACATCGCCTGTGGTATTTCGGGCGCAATCCAGCATCTTGCCGGTATGAAAGACAGCAAGATCATCGTCGCGATCAACAAGGACGAAGAGGCGCCGATCTTCCAGATTGCCGATTACGGTCTGGTCGCAGATCTGTTCCAAGCCGTGCCAGAACTGACCTCAAAGCTATGAGGTCGTGGGGGCGCTGCCCCCACACCCCCGGAGTATTTGGGCCAAAAAAAAACCGGTGGCGTAAAACACTTCTTGTGCAACGCTTAAAACCCCGCCGATTGGCGGGGTTTCGTTTATAAGATCAGGCGCGACAGGACCGGTGCGAGCGCCTCGGACACCTCTTGGTGGACCAGGGGACCAGGCATCTCTGACGCGGCGGGCGCGTCCAACTCTCCATGATACATACCTTTTGTGCCCGCGAGACGCGCGGCAAATGACGGCTCGACCCGCACCAATTCAGCTGCAAGTGGGCTGACTGCCGCAACCATTTCAGGGCTGACCATAACCGGGTCTGCGCCCAGCCCATCGCGGGCTGCCGTTGCGCGATACTCTCCAAGCCATAGCAAAACTACTTTGCCCTCCATGCCCCTTAAAAGAAGTTCCATTCGTGCGATCCATGCATTTCGCATTTCTTGCGCGAGAAGTTGGAACCGTTCAGGTGCGCGTTGGCGTAGCGCCGACAGCATATGGCGCGTAAAATTGAATTCGGTGAAATCCACCTCACGAAAGACGGTCTGCATCAGATTCGAAGCGCGCAGGAAGCGATCATTGCGGCGCGGATGAACTGCATAATAGCGATTCGACATATTCTGCGCGCCCATGAGCTGTATCACAGTAACCTTGGCGGCGGCTGATGCAGTGGCTACCTCTGGTTCATTGATAAAGACATCGATTCCGGCATTAAGGTAGCCAAAGTTGATCACGGGCATTCCCAACCTCGCCTCCAGCAGCTTTGGCCATGGATCGACCACAAATTTACCGTAGGTCTCCGTTCCCCCGATCGCGGCACAGTAGGGCTGCGACAGGCGGCGTCGTGGCCCCCGGAACAACAGTTTCGATTTGCCATAGCGACATGGAAAGTAATCCAGCGCGCCACTGCCCTGAGTTTCGAAAGCCATCACCCTACCCCAATACTCGATTTACCCACAGCCAATCTGACCTCGAACTCTTGCCAAAGAGCTAAAGTGAAAATGCAATCTATCGCTTATGTCTTGCGCCCTGACGGACCCCGCGCTTATGGTCTGCATCGAACAAGGATGAGGTCGAATATGAGCATTCAGTCTGTGGGCATTGTTGGCGCGGGTCAGATGGGTAACGGCATAGCGCATGTGTTTGCGTTGGCAGGCTATGATGTTCTGCTCAATGACATCAGCCAAGAAGGGTTGGACAAGGCTATCGCGCTGATTGACAATAATATCGAACGGCAGGTGTCGCGCGGCAAAATCACCGCAAAAGCCAAGGCCGATGCGATGGGACGTATCAAGACCACGCTCAAATTGGCTGATTTAGGGCAAACTGACCTCGTGATCGAAGCGGCTACCGAACGCGAAATGGTCAAGCAGGCGATTTTCGAAGATCTTATGCCACACCTCAAACCGACCACGATTCTGACCTCCAACACCTCATCCATTTCAATCACGCGGCTTGCATCGCGCACGGATAGACCTGAAAAATTCATGGGGTTCCATTTCATGAACCCGGTTCCGGTGATGCAACTGGTTGAGTTGATCCGCGGGATTGCTACGGACGAACCCACCTACAATGCACTGGCCGAGGTTGTCAGGCGGCTGGGCAAGACTGCCGCTTCGGCTGAGGATTTTCCTGCGTTCATCGTCAACCGCATCCTGATGCCGATGATCAACGAAGCCGTCTACACGCTTTACGAGGGCGTCGGAAACGTCAAATCCATAGATGAGTCATTGAAGCTTGGCGCCAACCATCCGATGGGGCCGTTGGAACTGGCTGATTTCATTGGCTTGGATACCTGTCTTGCGATCATGAATGTGCTGCATGAGGGGCTGGCAGATACCAAATATCGCCCCTGCCCGTTGCTGACAAAATACGTCGAGGCGGGCTGGTTGGGCCGCAAGACCGGGCGCGGGTTTTATGATTACCGTGGCGAAACCCCGATGCCAACACGCTAGGCCTTTGGTGCAGGTATTCCCCACGAAGCGTTCTGTGCTGACGTCAGACGCCCCCCGTGGGGATATTTAACGGATCACCCCTCTAACGAGAGGGTGTGGGCACGCAGCCACGCCAGAAGGTCACGCGGGGTTTTAGCATATTGGGCAAGCATCTTGTTGCCGATCGGCATGCCGATCACCGGATCTTGCGGCTTGTTCAGCGCGGATTTGATTTCATATAACAACAGCCCCTGACGCAGGGTTGCAGACAGCTTATTGGCGATCTGATAGGCGCGCGTGTTGTGACCGCGAAAGCGGATCGGCAGCACTGTGGCGCCGGATCGGGTCAACATCTTTGCCGTGAAGGGATTCCAGTCCGCCTCGACTGCGGGGCCAAAAAAGGTCTTTGAGCTTGCAACTTTTCCCGCCGGAAACAGCACGATCACGCCGCCTTTGTTTAACTGATCCATACAGGCGTTACGCATCGCCAAACCTTCGGCGCGGGCGTTTTCCTCATGCGGGAAGGGGACCGGAATCAGGAACTGCGCAATCTCGGGGATACCGGTCAAAAGGCTTCGGGTCAGTATTTTGTAGTCGGTGCGGACCCGGCCGATCAATTCGGCCATGACCATGCCATCAACCAGCCCGTGGGGGTGATTTGCGACGACCACGAGCGGCCCTTTTGCGGGTATCCGCGCAACCTGTTCCGGTGGGGTCATGACATCAATCCCCATGATCGCAAGCGCCTGGGGCCAGAAAGATTGCCCGGTCGGCGCCCCCTGCCGTTCAAATTTACGAATCAGACTCAGCAGCTTTGGCTTGGCGGTTGCCCACTCGATTGTGCGAATCGTATTGGCTTTCCATGGATTCTGGAAAGTTCCGGCATAGGATAGGCGCCCGATATCATAGGGTTTGGTCTGGGGCATAGGTGCGCTGGCTGGGTTGTTTGTTCCGTCCGCCATCAGGGGCATGCCTTTCGGGGCGTTTAGAAGTCTTCACCAAAACAGTTGGCAATCAACGCTGCCAGTGCTGCAGACAGTTTTTCTGCATCGGTACCGCTGGTGGTCACCTCGATAGAGGTTCCCTTTGACGCGGCCAGCATCAGCAGCCCCATGATACTGTCACCCGACACCCGCATACCGTCTTTCTCGACCTCGGCGCAGGCATCATGTGCCTCGACCACCTCGACGAAGCGGGCTGATGCACGGGCGTGTAGACCCTTTTCATTGATAATCTTCAGGGTCTGCGTTCCGCTCATTTTCCCATAGCTCCCGTGGCCGAATAACTGTTAATGTATTTTCGCCCTGCATCCAGCGCCGCATCCACCGCCTGTGCCACACTCAACCGACGCGATTTGGCCAATTTAATCAACAAGGGCAGATTGGCACCATACACAATTTCACGGTCGCACAACGCGCAGGCCAGAAGGCTAAGGTTGGAGGGGGAACCGCCGAACATATCAGTCACCACGACCACTCCGTCGCCCTCATCTACCGCATCGGCAGCGGTGCGGATCTCGGCCTGTTTTTCGCCTCGGTCGTGGTCGTCTTCAATAGTGATCGCGCGGATGCCTTGTTGTGGGCCCACGACATGTTCTACCGCCGCAAGATATTCTCGCGCCAGCCCACCATGTGCAACGATCACGATCCCGATCACGCGCCGCTTCCTGCCTTCACCACTGGCTGGGACTTGCCCCGCCGTTCCAATTCCCGGTGCCGCTTAGACACCTGCCAACCGGCCGCTGCAATCGCATTAGCCATACCTTCCGTAACGGCAACCGATCTGTGCTGCCCACCCGTGCAGCCAAACCCGATCGCCAGATGGCTCTTGCCCTCTTCTACATGCGCAGGCAACAAAAACAGGATCAGATCGCGCACCTTTGAGAAGAATTCTAGAAAGCGTGGGTCTGCGGCGACATATTCCGCCACTTTCGGATCACGCCCATCCAGCGCGCGCAGCGCCGCAACCCAGTGCGGGTTGGCCAGAAATCGGCAGTCGAACATCAGATCCAGCCCGCGCGGCACCCCCCGTTTATAGCTGAAACTATGCAGCGACACCGCCAGCCGCGCCCCGGAATTCGGTGCAAACCAATGCTCCAACTCGGCGCGCAGGTCATGCGGGCTAAGATCGGTCGTCTCGATCAGCACATCAGCGCGCACCCGAATCGGCGCCAGCACGTCTATCTCTTGCGTGATCCCCTCCAACGGTGCATCTGAGGGCGCCAACGGATGCCGGCGCCGCGTTTCGGAATAGCGACGTACCAGCGCATCGGGGCTCGCATCCAGATAAAGCACCTCAAGCCGCAGTTCAGGCGCGCGCGTCAGGCGGTCTATCAATTCAATCAGCCGCGTTGCAGAAAAATCCCGGTTGCGCACGTCGATACCCAGCGCCACCGGATGGCCCAGCGCCGGCCCATCCAGCAACCGCGGCACAAGGCTTAGCGGCAGGTTGTCGATGGCCTCATACCCCAGATCCTCAAGCGCCGATATGGCGGTCGAACGGCCGGCACCCGAAGGTCCCGTTACCAGCACTACCCGCTGTTCTGCGCTGTCCGGCGGTATCTTTCCACCGGTCCGCTCATCGGTCACGTCGCCCTCCCGGCTTTTAGATATTGTATGATTCCAGCTGAAAAATGGGCCCCCCGAACGCGCAGTACAAGAGGAAGGGCGCAATCCAGTGCATGCCATTCCCGACAGGGCGGCAACCGATCCTTTTCGTCATGGTCCAGATCAATGGCCAGCACGAGCCCGGCCTCCGCCACCGGATCTGCGCGTAGCAGCCCAATACCCCGTGCCTCGATCAGCCCGCGGATCGGGGCCGGGGCGCTTGCATACAACACCCCTCGCCTTGCAGTCACAGTCGTCTGGTCATCCGACACCAGCCGCGCGCCCAGCGCCATCAGCTCCAGCGCAAGCGAGGATTTCCCTGCCCCTGACGCCCCAAGGATCAGCACCCCCCGCCCCAGCAGCGCCACTGCACTCGCGTGGACCGTCAGCCCCGTCACAACACCCTCCGCCCCTTACACCGGCAAACCAACAACAAAACGCGCGCCCAAGGGTTCGGAGGTTATATCCGCATCGGTGGGCCGAATATTTTCAGCCCAGATCACACCCCCATGCGCCTCGACAATCTGCTTGGAAATCGCCAGCCCCAAACCGGAATGATCCCCAAATTGCCCCACGGGACGCTCTGAATAGAACCTGGTGAATACTTTGGCCTGTGCCCCTTCGGGTATGCCCGGCCCCGTATCTTCAACCACCACCAACACCCGATTATCACGTTTGCGCACCCAAACGCGGACTGCATCACCATCTTCGCAAAATGAAATCGCATTGGTAATCAGGTTGACAAACACCTGTGCCAAACGCGCCTCCAACCCCTGAATGGTGATCGGTTGCGATGGCAGGTCCGTGATGAAGTCTACCCCCTGCCGCGCCGCCTGTCCGCGCAGATGCTCGGTCAGATTACCCAGCATATGGAGTAGATCAAAGCTTTCTTCCTCTTCCTTCACCAGTTCGGAATCCAATCGTGACGCATTCGAGATGTCGCTGACCAGCCGATCCAGCCGCCGCACGTCATGGTCGATGACCTCCAGCAGCCTCGTGCGGTGATCGTCGCGCTTGACCATATGCAACGACGCCACCGCCGAGCGTAGGCTGGCCAGCGGGTTTTTGATTTCATGCGCGACATCCGCCGCGAACTGTTCGTTCGCGTCGATCCGGTCATAAAGCGCAGCCACCATGCCGCGCATCGCCCCTGACAGGCGGCCAATCTCATCCGGCCGCGCCGTCAGGTCGGGGATACGCACACGCGACGGGCTCATCTTTCGGGCATTCTTGTCGCGTCCCATCTCGGCGGCCGCTGCAAGGTCGCTAAGCGGATTTGCGATGGTCGAAGCCAGAACAAGGCTAAGCCCGATCGAGACGATGACCGCGATCACGAACATCTGCAAAACCTGTTCACGCTCTACCCGGACCAGCAGATCTATTTCACCCGCAACCGATGTCACACCGATTACACCCAACACGGTTTGGCCTTGCCTTATCGGCGTTGCCACGGCGAAAATTGCCTCTCCGCCAACATCGCGGGTCGTAGAGATTTGGGTCATGCCGCCCAGTGCCGCGGCGGCCAGCTCGCTCACCATATCTTGCGTCTGGCCGCTCATCAAACCATTGCCCTTGTCTGAAAAAAGACCTGAAAGGCTTTCCCACATTCGGTTCAGGAAATTGGTGATCAGTGTCGAACGGTTATCGACCCCCAAGCCGGCAACCTGATCGCGCGGGGCACGGGTCGTTCCTTCGGTCGTGCCGATCAGCCTATTGCGCGGGTCAAAAACGTAGATATCCGCACCGAAGGGCAACCGGATCCCCGCAAGGGTCTCTGCTATATCGATTCCGTCACCCGCCGCCAAATTGACCGGCGCACCACGCGGCAACCTCGACTCAAAGATATCCGCTACCAACTGCGCTTCCGTTACCAACCCACTTTCGCGCTGCAACACCAGACTATCGCGAAACGGGTTAAGATACAGCACCCCCGCCACCAGCACGATCATTGCCAACAGATTGAAGGTGATGATCTTTCGTGCAAGCGGCGAGCGATTGAGCGAGATGAAACCTCGCTCGGCGCGCCCCTTTTGCTGATCGCGATCAAGCGTGCCTTCGGACGCGACCCAGTCTTCGCCCAGCACCACATTCGTCTTTTTCACCGGTTTGGATCTTCCCAAGCCTACCCCTGCTGCTGCCATTATTCTTCGTTATATCTATAGCCAATACCATATAGCGTCTCGATGGCGGAAAAGTCGTCGTCCGCTGTCCGCATCTTTTTGCGCAACCGTTTGATATGACTGTCAATTGTTCGATCATCAACATAGACCTGATCATCATAGGCTACATCCATCAACTGATCGCGCGATTTGACAAAACCGGGACGCAGTGCCAAAGCCTGCAAAAGCAGAAATTCGGTTACTGTCAGCGTAACTTCATTTCCACGCCAGCTTACCGAATGGCGTAGCGGATCCATTGTCAGACTGCCACGGACGATAACCTTGGTTTCCTCGGTCACGGCCACCTCATTCGTGGCAATCGCCTCTTGCCGACGCAGCAACGACCGGATCCGTTCGACCAGAAGCCGTTGTGAGAACGGCTTTTTCACATAGTCGTCGGCACCCATCCGCAGGCCAAGAACCTCGTCGATTTCATCATCCTTCGAGGTCAGAAAAATTACTGGCATCGAGGTTTTCTGCCGCAAGCGCTGCAACAGATCCATCCCGTCCATTCGCGGCATCTTGATATCCAGCACCGCCATGTCCGGCATCCGTTTGTTGAATGCCTCCAGCGCGGACTGTCCGTCATTGAATGTTTCAACCTCGAAGCCCTCAGCCTCAAGCGTTATTGAAACGGAGGTCAGAATATTCCTGTCATCATCGACCAGCG
>NZ_JBLJBV010000100.1:0-4972 GCF_047638075.1 Phaeovulum sp. | reverse complement strand
GCCTGCCCCAGATCCAGGATATCTTCGCGCAACCGCTCCATCGCCGGCGAGGTGCCGATCAGCTTGCCCATGACCTGCGCCCCTTCGGCCAGGTCGCGGCGCAAGGCACGGTTGTCAAGCGTCATCCGGCGCACCTGGGTTGCACGTTTGGCCAGTTCGGTCATCCGGTCGGGGTTGAACGGTTTTTCCATGAAATCCATGGCACCCATCCGCATCGCCTCAACCGCCATCGGCACATCGCCGTGACCGGTGATCATGATCACGGGAAGGCCCGAATCAAGGCTCATCAAACGCTTGAGAAAGGCCATGCCATCCATTCCCGGCATCCGAATGTCAGAAATCACCACCCCCGGCCAATCCGCGCCGATCACCTTCAGCGCGTCTTCCGCGCTGGCGTAGGTTTCGGTGTCAAAACCCGAAAGCGCCAGCCATTGGCTGACCGATTGGCGCATGTCTTCCTCGTCATCGACGATCGCCACTTTCATCATTCGTGCCATCGGTTACTCCGCTGCTTTGATGCCGGATTTAAGGGGATGCCCCCCCGCCGACTTGTCTGCATATAGGGGCATTTGCAGTTCAAACACAGCCCCCCCATCGTCAGCGTTATGCGCCGTAAGGCGGCCGCCAAAATCCGCAACGATGCTGGAAGAGATTGCAAGCCCCAATCCGGTGCCTTCGCCGGGCTTTTTTGTGGTCCAGAACGGTTCGAACAATTTATCGAGATCGGTGATGCCGGGGCCGTTGTCGCGCACCGCCAAAACAGCCGAGTCGCCAGCAGTCAGCAGCATGTCTATATGCGGCTCCGGTGTCGCCTTGGTGGCATCCAGCGCGTTTCTAAGCAGGTTGATGATCACCTGCTCCAGCCGGATCCGGTCTGCCATGACGCGCACCGGTTGGCGCGGCAGGGTGCGGGTAATGCGCACCGTACGGGCGCGCAACTGCGGCTCCATCATCGCTAACGCCGACGAGATGGCAGCGCGAAAATCAACAGGTTCAAAGGCTTCGCCGCCTTTCCTCGCGTAAGACTTTAGCTGGCGGGTAATCGCCCCCATGCGCTCGATCAGATCATCAATCCGCTGGAAGGAGGATAACGCCTCTTCGGGGCGTTGCCGCTGAAGCAAGAGCCGCGCCCCCGCCAGATAGGTTTTCATCGCGGCCAGCGGCTGGTTCAGCTCGTGGCTGACGGCCGCTGACATTTCCCCCAGTGCCGCCAGTTTTGAGGATTGCGCCAGCGTCAACTCAGCCACGGCCAGATCCTTTTGCACCCGCTCGCGTGCCGCAATCTCGCGCGAAAGCCGCGTGTTCAGCGCCCGCAGTTCGACCGATTCCCGCCGATAGGCCGCCGTTTGCACCCGCGCCCGGCGCGACAGAACGTAAAACCCCAGCGCCAGCACCATGGCAAAGCCCATGATCTCCAACGCCAGAACCGCATTCACCCGTTCGCGCACGGAATCATAGGTCGAGAACGAAATCATCCGCCAGCCCCGGAACGGTATCCGCGTTTCGGTGCGCATCACGGCGGTGCCGCGCAGATAGGCGTCGGGCGGCTCATTGGCCCAATCGGCCGTCAACCGCAGGGCACGCCCAATGGCAGAAGGCGCCGATCTGGCCACCAGCGCCTCGCTCATGGTCAGCCCGCGCCAGCGCGGTTCGGTCGCCAGAATGATCCGGCCCTCGCTGTTGGTCACGGCAATCGCATCGGCAACCCCGGACCAGCTACGCTCAAACCGCGCCAGATCGGCCTCGACGACGATCACCCCCACGGTCCGCCCCTCGTCAACCAACGCGCGCGAATAGACGAATTCCGTCCCCCCCGTTTCACGGGCAACCGCCGTAAACACCGTATCACGCGACCGCATCGCATCAACAAAATAGGGTGCCTGCACATAAAGCGTTCCCAAAAGCGCCCGGTCGGTTGCCGCAACGGTGCGCCCCGTCGTATCCAAAAGCCGGATCGAGGCGGCCGTGATTTCCTTTTTGGCAGAGATCAGCCGCGCCGAGGTGGTGGCATATTGCCCGCTATCCAATGAACCCAGCAACTCCGGATCCCGCGCCAGCAAAAGCGGCACCACCGCAGTGCGCTGCAATTCCGAAAGGATGTTGCCGGAATAAAGCGCCAGCCGCAGTTCGGTGCGCACGCGCGTCGTCTCGGTAAAGCGTTCGGTCAGCCAGGCGTTGGTAAACCAGACCACAGCCACAGCAAGCGCCAGCGACAGCGCAAAAAGCACCCGCACAACCCAGCGCCACCAATTGCGTCGCCGGGTGCCGATCGGGGTCAATAAATCAGGTATCTGTTGTGGTTGGACCATGCGCCCAGACTATGCCACTCGGGGCCGCGCCTCAAGACAAGGCTCTCAGGCGGTGGCCATCATTCCAGCCAACGCGCGGAACACTGCCGATCCGTCGGTGCCACCCTGCGCCGGGTCAACCGCGCGTTCAGGGTGCGGCATCAGCCCCAGAACCCGGCGATTTGGGCTTAGCACGCCCGCGATATTGCCGGCAGAGCCGTTCGGGTTGGCGACATAGCGAAACGCCACCCGGTCCTCAGCCTCAAGCCGCGCCAACCCCTCGGGGTCGATCGTGTAGTTGCCGTCGTGATGCGCCACCGGAAACATCACCTCGGCGCCCTTGGCATAGCCGCTGGTATAGACGCTGTCGGTGGTTTCCACCCGCAGCGCCACCGGCTTGCAGACAAATTTCAGCCCCGCATTACGCATCAGTGCGCCCGGCAGCAGCCCCATTTCGGTAATCACCTGAAAACCGTTGCAAACCCCCAGCACATAGCCGCCCCGCCCCGCAAAGGCGCGGATCGCGCCGCCAATCGGGCTTTGCGCCGCAATCGCGCCGCAGCGCAGATAATCGCCGTAGGAAAAGCCACCCGGCACGCCGACAATATCGGTGCCTTCAGGCAAGGCGCTGTCCTTGTGCCAGACCCGCGTCACCTGCACCCCCGCCCGTTCAAAGGCGATGGCCAGATCACGATCGCAGTTCGACCCCGGAAAAGTAATGACAGCGGCTTTCATGGCGCAACCCTGCTTTCTGTCTGGTCCCGATATCCTGCGCATCCGGGGGCACCCCCCGGCGCACGCAGTAAAACCGCCCTTAGGCGATCTCTATAGTATACTTCTCGATCACCGTATTCGCCAGCAACTTTTCGCACATGGCCGTTACCTCGGCCTCGGCTGTGGCCCGGTCGGTCGCAGCCAGATCAAGGTCGATCACCTTGCCCTGCCGCACCCCGTCAACCCCTGTAAACCCCAACGTCCCCAGAGCATGGCGCACAGCCTCGCCCTGCGGGTCCAGAACACCATCCTTGAGCATGACATGAACGCGGGCTTTCATCGGATGACCTTTCAGTTGATCAGCGTCGGCTTGGTTATTGTTGTGGCGTTGGTCGGCAAAACACCCAGACGCCGCGCCACTTCGGTATAGGCATCGGTCAGGCTGCCAAGGTCGCGGCGAAACACGTCCTTGTCCAGCTTTTGCCCGGTTTTCACATCCCAAAGGCGGCAGCTATCGGGGCTGATCTCATCGGCCACGATCAGCCGCATGAAATCGCCATCCCAGATCCGGCCGATCTCGATCTTGAAATCCACCAGTTTGATGCCGACACCGTAAAACACCCCCGACAGGAAATCATTGACCCGCAGCGCCAGCGCCACGATGTCATCCAGATCCTGCTGGCTGGCCCAGCCAAAGGCGATGATATATTCCTCGGGGACCAGCGGATCCCCCAGCGCGTCGTTCTTGTAGCTGTATTCGACAATCGGGCGCGGTAGCGGCAGACCCTCTTCCAGACCCAGCCGCTTTGAGATGCTGCCGGCGGCAAAGTTGCGCACGATCACCTCAAGCGGAATGATTTCGACCTGACGGATCAACTGTTCGCGCATATTGATGCGGCGGATAAAGTGGTTGGGCACGCCGACATTGGTCAACCCGGTCATGAAATATTCCGACAGCCGGTTGTTCAGCACGCCCTTGCCTTCGACCACGGCCTTTTTCTGCGCGTTGAAGGCGGTGGCGTCATCCTTGAAATATTGCACCAGGGTGCCCGGCTCTGGGCCTTCATAAAGAACCTTTGCCTTGCCTTCGTAGATTTTCTTGCGCCGGGGTGCCATGGCTGCTCCGTTCCGTATGGGCCCCGATAGCAGGCGAGACCGCGCGGGCCAAAAGACCCCTTTCGGCCCCTATAGGGCAAGCCACGCGCGCCCGCAAGGCAAACGGGCGTGAGAAGGGCCGCAAAGGCTGCGGCAATGCGGGACTTGCGCGGCGGGCGCGGCACGGGCATATGATAGGCATGAAATCATCATCTGACCGGGGGCCCTGATGACCACCTTCGACGACCGCAAAAATGCCTTTGAAAACAAATTCGCGCATGACGACGAACTGCGGTTCAAGGCCGAAGCGCGCCGAAACCGGCTTTTTGGCCTGTGGGCTGCCGGGCTGATGGGCAAATCCACCGATGAGGCCGCTGAATACGCCAAAGAGGTTGTCGCGGCGGATTTTGCAGAAGCGGGGCATGAAGACGTCTACCGCAAGGTCGCGGGCGATCTGGGCACCTTGGCTGATGAACAGACGATCCGCACCAAGATGATCGAGTTTATGGCCGAGGCCAAGGTCCAGATCATGAACGAGATCTGAGCAGCCTGCTTAAACACCGGACGTCAAACCCGCCCCGCCGCGCCATCTTGGCTGCGGGGCTTTTTGCACCCGCACGAGGGCCGTTGGCGGGCCTGCATAACCCGTGGCAGGTGCCTGCCGTTTGAATTTGCCAAGCCCGCACCCACATGGCACAAAAGATCTGCCGCCGCCCCTTTTCGCGCGTCAAGAAAGGCCCGACCATGAACAACGTGCTAAGCCGCCTGCTGGAAACCCGTGACTGGCTGTTGGCCGATGGCGCCACGGGCACCAACCTGTTCAACATGGGCCTGTCATCGGGCGAGGCGCCGGAACTGTGGAATGTGGAGCAACC
>NZ_JBLJBV010000099.1:0-105235 GCF_047638075.1 Phaeovulum sp. | reverse complement strand
GGCATTTCCACAACGACAACTCGTTGGCGGTTCTGCGCGACATTCCGGGGCTGATACTCGCTGTTCCGTCGAACGGGGCCGATGCCGCGAAAATGCTACGCGAATGTGTGCGACTCGCCCGCGAGGAACAGCGCCTGGTGGTGTTCGTCGAACCCATCGCCCTTTACCCGATGCGCGACCTTCTGGATGAGAAGGACGGCGGCTGGATGTGTGTCTATCCCGCCCCGGACGAACGCATTTCGCTGGGTGAAATAGGCCAACACGGCAGCGGCAAAGACCTTGCGATCGTGACCTATGGCAACGGCTATTATCTGTCCCGTCAGGCCGAGGTGGCACTGGCGGCGCGGGGCATCAAGGCACGGGTGATTGACATCCGCTGGCTGGCGCCGCTGCCCGAGGCCGCGATACTTGCCGCGACCGACGGCTGCGATCATGTGCTGATTGTCGATGAGTGCCGCCGCACCGGTAGCCAGTCAGAAGCACTGATGGCACTGATGACCGAGGCCGGGCAAAGCCCGATTGCGCGGGTGACTGCCGAAGATTGCTTTATTGCGACGGGGCCCGCCTATGCCGCAACGCTGCCTTCGGCCAAAAGCATCGAGGAGGCGGCCCTGCGGCTGATGCAGAAATGAGAGCAGTTGTTATTTGCCCCGGTCGCGGCACCTATACCAAGACCGAATTGGGCGTTCTGGGGCGTCATTTTACCGATGCGGCCCTGTTGGCGCGGTTTGACGCGGCGCGTGCGGCGGCAGGGCAGGAAACGCTATCGGCGCTGGATGGCACCAGCACCTATTCGGTGGCCAAACATACGCGAGGCGACAATGCGTCAGCACTGATCTATGCCGCGACGCTGGCCGACTTTCGGGCGCTGGACGGCGTCGAAGTGGTGGCGGTGACCGGCAATTCGATGGGCTGGTATTCAGCACTGGCCTGTGGCGGCGCACTTTCCCCCGAGGGCGGGTTCGAGGTGGTCAACACCATGGGCACCCTGATGCAAGAGGCGTTGATCGGCGGCCAGTTGATCTATCCGTTCATGGATGATGACTGGCTGCCCGACCCGGCACGCAAAGCCGCGCTATTGGCGCAGGTTGCCGAAATCGGCGGCCGCGCGGGGCATGTTCTGGGCCTGTCGATTGATCTGGGCGGCATGCTGGTACTGGCCGGAAATGACGCCGGGCTTGCGGCGTTTGAAGCCGCCGTGCCGCCGCTTCAGGGGCGCTTTCCAATGCGTCTGGCTAACCATGCGGCATTTCACACGGCCCTTCAGGAACCGGTGGCGCAGGCCGGACGGGCGCGGCTTTCGGCCGATCTGTTCCGCCAGCCCGCAATCCCGATGGTGGACGGGCGCGGTGCGATCTGGTGGCCGGGCGCTACCGATACCGCGCAACTGTGGGACTACACGCTTGGCCATCAGGTCATAGCACCGTATGATTTCACCCGCGCCATAACCACCGCTGCGCGGGAATTTGCGCCTGACGTGTTTATTGTCACCGGCCCCGGCACCACGCTGGGCGGGGCTGTGGCGCAATCCCTTATTCTGGCAGATTGGGCCGGAATAGGGTCTAAATCCGCCTTCCAGGCGCGCCAATCGTCTAACCCGGTTCTGGTTTCCATGGGGATGCCGGACCAGCGCGCCACCGTTACGCAACAAGGAGCCTAAGGCCATGACAAACGACGAAATCTTCAAGGCCCTCGGCCTGACCGGCGAAATCAGCGGCGGCTCGCTTGCCGTGCATTCGCCCATTGACGGCGCCGAGATCGCCCGGGTTAAGGAAACCACCACCGCCGATATGCCCGCCGTGATTGCCCGCTCGCAAGCCGCATTCAAGGAATGGCGGCAGGTGCCGGCCCCCCGCCGTGGCGAACTGATCCGCCTTTTGGGCGAGGAATTGCGCGCCGCCAAGGATGCGCTGGGTGCGCTGGTCACGCTTGAGGCCGGCAAGATCACCTCGGAAGGCCTGGGCGAAGTGCAAGAGATGATCGACATCTGCGACTTTGCCGTTGGCCTGTCGCGGCAACTTTACGGGCTGACCATCGCGTCTGAACGCCCCGGCCACCGGATGATGGAAACCTGGCAACCGATGGGCCCGGTGGGCGTTATCTCGGCGTTCAACTTCCCGGTTGCGGTCTGGTCATGGAACACGGCGTTGGCGTTGGTTTGTGGCAACCCGGTCATCTGGAAGCCGTCCGAGAAAACCCCGCTAACGGCGATGGGTTCGATGAAGATCATGGAGCGGGCGCTGGCCCGCTTTGGCGACGCCCCCGAGGGGTTGTGTCAGCTGATCATCGGCGGCCCGGATGTTGGCGAGGCGCTGGTTGCCTCTGAAGATGTGCCGATCATCTCGGCCACCGGGTCGACCCGAATGGGGCGGATCGTGGGGCCAAAGGTCGCGCAACGCTTTGGCCGCTCGATTCTGGAACTGGGCGGCAACAACGCGATGATCGTGGCGCCCTCGGCCGATATCGACATGGCCGTGCGCGCGATTGTCTTTTCTGCGGTTGGCACGGCGGGGCAGCGCTGCACGTCGCTTCGGCGCCTGATCGTGCATAACTCGATCCGCGAGGATCTGGTTTCGCGGCTGACCAAGGCTTACGGTAGCCTGCCCATCGGTGATCCGCGCAAGGAAACCACGCTGATCGGCCCGTTGGTTGACCACGGGGCGCGCGACCGGATGCTGGCGATGCTGGAACAGGCCAAGGCCGAAGGTGGCAGGGTCTATGGTGGCAAACCGGTTGCCAGCGGCGTGCCGCAGGGCGGTGCCTATGTAGAACCCGCCGTGGTCGATATGCCGGGCCAGACGGCATCGGTCTGCGAGGAAACCTTTGCGCCAATCCTTTACGTTATTGGCTATGAGACGCTGGATGAGGCGATTGCGCTTCAAAACGATGTCCCGCAGGGCCTGTCGTCGTGCATCTTCACGCTGAATTTGCGCGAGGCTGAAACCTTCCTGTCCGCCGTCGGGTCCGATTGCGGCATTGCTAACGTCAACATCGGCCCGTCAGGCGCCGAGATTGGCGGCGCGTTTGGCGGCGAAAAGGAAACCGGCGGTGGCCGCGAAAGCGGGTCGGACGCGTGGAAAGGCTATATGCGGCGCCAGACCAACACGATCAACTATTCGGCCCAGTTGCCGTTGGCGCAAGGCGTCAAGTTCGACATCTGATAAGGGTCAGGCGCGGGCAGCCCTTCTTGCCCGCGCCGCCAATTCGGCATTCACCGCGGCCCCCAGCAGCACCGAATAAGCCGAAAGATAGAGCCACATCAGCAGCACGATCACCGCCCCGATCGACCCGTAAATCCGGTTATAGCTGCCAAAATTCGCCAGATAATAGGAAAACCCAACCGAGGCCATGGCCCAGGCCAAAGCGGCCAATACCGCACCATAGGTCAACCAGGGATCACGATGCCCCTTGGTATTCGGCCCGTAGCGGTAAAGAATACCCAGCGCCGTCAGCACCAAAAGAAACATTGCCCCCCAGGGTAACCCAGATAGCAACCAGCCGTTCAACAGATCGAACGGCACAAAAGCCAGCACCAAAGGCACCGCTACAACCGTCGCCAGCGCCAAAAGCATCACCCCGACCAATGCCAGCGTCATCACATACCCCGCAATGATGGACCCGAAGGCGCCGCGTTGCTGGATGCCGTGAATAACGTTCAATCCCTGCACCAGCGCCCCCACCCCAGCCCGCGCCGAATAGAGCGCGATGGCCACCGAGACCGCCGTGGCCCAGCCAAGGCTGGCACGCGGGCCCGACAACAGCGCCATGATCTGATTGTTCAAAATAGCGTAGGCATCAGGGGGAATGAACTCGGCGGCGACTGTCAGATAGCTTTCGATCACCGCCGGGTCAGCGACCAGGCTCCAAATTGCTATGGTAGCGGTCAGGCCGGGAAAGACCGCAAACATTGCGTAAAATGCGACACCCGCGGCAATCAGACCAAGGTTGCTGTCGGCCACACGATTGGCCAGCGCACTTGCGAACCGCCAAAAACCAAATGCCATACGCTACATCCATCCCTCTTTTCCCCCAACATCGCTGATGTGGCGCGCGGGTGCAACTTGCACGCAGCCCCCCCTTGTGGTGTGATTAACCAAGCGTTACCGGAGGATGCCATGCGCTACGTTCCCGCCGAAGACCGCTATCAGCGGATGATCTATCGCCGTTGCGGCAAGTCAGGTTTGCAACTACCCGCCGTTGCACTGGGGCTATGGCATAACTTCGGCCATGATACACCGCATGCCACCAAACGCGCGATCTGTCGGGCCGCGTTTGACCACGGAATCACCCACTTTGACCTTGCCAATAACTACGGCCCACCCCCTGGCGCGGCGGAAACCGCCTTTGGAGAGATCCTCAGCACCGATTTTTCCAGCTACCGGGATGAGCTGATCATCTCCTCCAAGGCGGGCTATGATATGTGGCCCGGACCTTATGGCGAATGGGGCAGCCGGAAATATCTGATAGCATCGTGCGACCAATCGCTAAAGCGGATGGGGCTGGATTATGTCGATATTTTCTATTCGCACCGCTTTGACCCCGATACGCCACTAGAGGAAACAATGGGCGCGCTGGATCATATCGTGCGGTCGGGCCGCGCGCTTTATGTGGGAATTTCCAGCTATAACTCTGACCGGACCCGGCAGGCGGCGACGATCTTGAAAGACCTTGGCACGCCTTGCGTCATTCATCAGCCCAGCTACAACATGCTCAACCGCTGGGTGGAACATGATGGGTTGCGCGAAACACTGGCGGACCTTGGCATCGGTTCTATCGCGTTCACGCCGCTGGCGCAGGGGATGCTGACACGCAAGTATCTGGGCGGCATCCCCGACGGATCGCGCGCGGTGCAGGGTAAATCGCTTGATCCAAACGCGCTGACCCCTGCGGTAATTGACAATATCCGCGCCCTGAACGCCATTGCGGAGCGGCGCGGCCAAACGCTGGCACAGATGGCCATCGCCTGGGTGCTGCGCGAGGGGGGCATAACCACCGCGCTGATTGGGGCGTCAAAGCCCGAACAGGTCACCGATTGCTGCGGTGCCATCAACAACTTGTCGTTCACCACCGAAGAGTTGGCGGAAATTGACAGCCACGCACAGGACGAGGCGATCAACCTTTGGGCAAGATCCTCTGAGACGGCGGGGTGAGGACTGTCACTGGGCTGCGTCGGGGCGCTCAGGAATAAACCGGGCCTTGTCTTACCCATCCCATGATATTGGGATGAAGGGAAAATAATTCGCAACGACAGTGTTGCTGATGCCACTGATAAGGATATTCTGGCGATACGCATTCCCGACCAGAAACCAGAGGAGCGAGTGTCTAATGTACTTGGGGTTGGATCTTGGCACATCGGGGCTGAAAGGGGTGCTGATTGACGATGCGCAACGGGTTGTAGCCGAGGCATCAGCCCCCCTTTCGATCAGCCGCCCCGCGGAAGGCTGGGCCGAACAGTCGCCTGCGGACTGGATTGCCGCAGCCGAGGCCGTGCTGGGCCATCTTTCTGTGCATGGGCTGGCGTCGGTGCGCGGCATTGGGTTATCGGGTCAGATGCATGGGGCCGTGTTGTTGTCGGCCTCTGATGACGTTCTACGGCCCTGTATTTTATGGAACGACACGCGCGCCCATATCGAGGCTGCGGCGCTGGACGCGAAGCCCAAGTTTCGTGCGTTGACGGGAAATATCGTATTTCCCGGCTTTACCGCGCCAAAGTTGAAATGGGTAGCAAAGCATGAGCCACAGATTTTTGAAAATGTGGCCAAAGTATTGTTGCCTAAAGATTATCTTCGCCTCTGGTTGATCGGTGATCATGTAAGCGAAATGTCGGACGCCGCCGGGACAAGCTGGTTGGAATGTGGCGAAAGGGATTGGTCCGATTCACTGCTTGCCGCGACCGGGCTTAGCCGCGCGCAGATGCCGCGTCTGGTGGAGGGATCGGCCGTGTCGGGCGTCCTACGGCCCCTGTTGGCCGAACGATTCGGCATGGGGGCCGGCGTTGTTGTGGCCGGGGGGGCTGGTGATAATGCTGCCTCGGGGATCGGTGTTGGCGTGGTCAAATCGGGGCAGGCCTTTGTCTCACTAGGGACTTCGGGCGTGTTGTTTGCGGCACATGAAGGCTATAACCCCAATGCAGACAGTGCCGTACACACATTTTGCCACGCATTGCCGGGAACCTGGCATCAGATGGGTGTCATTCTTGCAGCGACGGACGCGCTGAACTGGTTTTCGCGGTTGGCAGCCGTTGACCCCGAGGTATTGACGGGTGCGCTAGGTAACCTGCAAGCCCCCGGAAAGACGCGGTTTCTGCCTTATCTGGGCGGTGAGAGAACACCCCTGAACGATGCTGCCATCCGGGGCGCCTTCATCGGGTTGGAACACGCAACTGACCGGCAGGGCGCGACCCGTGCCGTTCTTGAAGGGGTCACCTTTGCGTTGCGTGACTGTCGCGATGCACTGGCAAGCACTGGAACGCGATTTGACTCGCTGTTGGCCGTAGGTGGCGGATCCCGGTCGGATTATTGGCTGCAAGCGATTGCCACCGCGCTGAACATACCCGTGTCTTTGCCTGTCTCTGGTGACTTTGGCGGGGCATTTGGTGCCGCACGTCTGGGAATGATGGCTGACACTGGCGCAGGTGCGGAAATCGCGGCGCCACCAGCAATATCACGCGTGATAGAGCCGGTTCTGGCGTTGAAATCTGCATTCAATGACGGCCATGCCCGCTATCGCGCAGCCGCAAAAGCAATCCAGGGGCTGACATAAGCCGGCATCCATCACGCCTGCCCGCGTTATCACTAACGTTTCCATAGGGCATTCTCGCCCAGCTTGGCGACAAAGGCGTCGTGGGCGGCGGCCTCGGCCTCGGTTATGCGGGGAAGAAGGGGGGTCGGGCGGGGGCGCGGCCGCCAGGCGTTGACCAGATCGGCAGCGGTTTGCGGGGCAGCAACGCCAAGGCCAAAGTCGGGCTGACGCCCGCCGATCAGTTCCAGATAAACCTCGGCCAGAATCTCGCTGTCAAGCAATGCGCCGTGCTTTTCACGGCCCGAATTATCCACCCCAAAGCGGCGGCAAAGCGCGTCCAGCGTGGCCGGAGAGCCCGGAAATTTGCGCCGCGCAATGGCTAGCGTATCCAACGCGCGCTCCATCGGCAAAAGCGGCAGGCGCGCCCAGCCCAGTTCAGCGTTCAGAAATTTCATGTCGAACGCTGCGTTGTGAATGACCAGTTTGGCCTCAGGACCAATGAAATCAAGAAACGCCTGGGCGACAGCGGCGAACCGGGGTTTGTCACGCAAAAAATCATCCCCAAGGCCGTGAACCTCGAACGCGGCGACGGGCATCACCCGTTCGGGGTTGATGTATTGATGGTAGGTGCGGCCGGTGGGGACGTGATTGAATAGTTCGACCGCGCCAATTTCGACGATGCGGTCGCCTTCGGCAGGTTCAAATCCGGTCGTTTCGGTATCGAGGACGATCTCACGCATGGCGGGCCTTTAGGGTTTCGATCAGGTTTTGCACGGCAGCACGGGTACCGTCCAGCGTTTCGGTGGAAATGACATAGGTGGCGCGGGCGCGTTTTTCAGCGTCAGGCATCTGGCGCGACAGGATCAGCGCCAGTTGATCCGCAGTCACCCCGGGGCGGGCAAGGACGCGGTCGCGCTGAACCTGCGGCGGCGCGGTGACGACAAGGGTGGCATCCAACGCGGACTCGGCGCCGGTTTCAAACAAAAGCGGGATATCGAGCAGGATCAAGGGGGCGTCAGCGTGGGCGGCGACAAAGGCATCACGAGAGGCAGTAGTTAGCGGATGAACGATAGATTCGAGGCGGGATAGAGCCTGTTTGTCTGCTGCGATCAGTGCTTTCAGCACACCCCGATCCACCGCACCTGCGCTAACCGCCTGGGGGAAAACCGCAGCGATAGGGGCAACGGCAGCACCCCCCGGCGCGTAAAGCGCATGAACTGTAGCATCGGCATCCCAGACCGGCACGCCAAGATCCGTAAACATTGCGGCGGTGGTGGTTTTGCCCATACCGATGGACCCCGTGAGGCCAAGCAGAAACGGGCGGCTCATAGCCCCAGAACCACGCGGCGCAGGTCATCGGTGACTTCGGGGCGGTGGCCGAACCAACGTTCAAACCCCGGAACGGCCTGATGCAAAAGCATCCCCAGCCCATCGACAACGGTGCAGCCAATAGCCTCGGCCGCAAGCAGAAGGGGGGTCATCAGCGGGGTATAGACAAGGTCGGTCACGGTCGCCTCGGGCGAAAGCGCATCCAGGGGCACACGCAGTTCAGGCTTGCCGACCATGCCAAGGGATGAGCTGTTGACCACGGTCATCGCACCTTCAAGCATGTTTCCCGCCTGCGCCCAGTCATAAACCACGATCCGCGCCCCAAATTCTGTGCGCAGGATATCAGCACGGGCGCGGGTGCGGTTTGAAATACGGATTTCAGGCACCCCCACCTCTAACAGGGAGGCGACAACGGCGCGGGCAGCGCCGCCTGCGCCGATTACCGCAGCGGGGCCGGATTTGGGCGCCCAATCCGGGGCGTATTGCTGCATATTGGCGATGAACCCGTAACCGTCGGTATTATCTGCATAAATCTTGCCATCAGGGCGGAAGATCAGCGTATTGGCGGCACCTATCAGCGCGGCCCGGTCAGACACCACATCGGCCAAGGCCAGGACCGCCTCTTTATGCGGGATGGTGATATTACACCCGACAAATCCGGCGCGGGGTAGCGCGTGCAGCACTTGGGCCAGATCAGCGGCGGCAACCTCCATAGGGATATAATGACCACGAAGCCCATAGGTGCGAAGCCAGTAACTGTGCAAACTGGGCGAACGGGAATGCGCAATGGGCGCACCGATCACGCCTGCCAAGGGGATGGCAGCCGGGGGCGATGGAAGCGGCGGGGTAGTCATGTGGTCAGGTCTCCTCGGGCGCGCAGCCAGTTCAGGAACTCTATCAAGGGAAGGCCAAGGACGGCAAAATAATCGCCCTCGATCGCGGAAAAGAGGCGGGGGCCTTCTTCCTCAAGCTTGTAGCAACCGACAGCGTGGCGGATGCTGTCCCAGTTGCGGGCGATATAATCCGCGATGAAAGCGGGGCTGAGCGGATGCATCGTGAGGCGAACCTCGGACACATGACGCCACAGTGGCTGACCGTTTTGGCACACGACGAGGGCCGACAAAAGCCGGTGGGTGCGGCCGGAAAGCTGCGAAAGCTGCATATATGCGTCTTCGGGGGTGGCGGGTTTGGAAAGGATTTCCCCTTCCAGATCAAGAATTTGGTCTGCGCCCAAGGTCAGGCCTTCCGGGAATTCATGTGAAAGTTTCAACGCCTTACTTTCAGCCAGAGCATCAGCGATTTGGCGCGGCGTTACCCCTTTGTTGGTCAATGCGGCGCGGATAGCCTGCTCATCAATCCGGGCAGGCAATGCCTGAACCTCAAGACCCGCAGCGCGCAAAAGCTGAGCGCGAATTTCCGACGATGACGCTAGAAGGATGTGCATAGGGCTGTGGATAATGGGCCGTGGCTGATGAGGAGGAGCATGGGGCAAAATGAGGGCTTAGCACGGGGGGGTCAATACCAAGTCATCTTGCCCAGTGTCAGGATGGCTTGTCCACCTGTGGAAACGATGGTTCTGGGTGGGTGGGTAAATTTTCCATTCAGCAAGTTCCAAGACATACCCACAGGATGGGATATCTTTTATGACCTCATAAATATCTGTTCTAACGACATAAAATTGGATGTTCTTATCTTTTCAACGATATCATCCAATGTCGGGTGGCTGTGGTTGGATATGTTGATAAGACGTCAATCCACAACATCCACAGGGCCTACATCATCATCATCTTTTCTTTTAATCTTATTCTTATAAGTAAGAGGTAGAGCAGGAGCGGAAAAGAAATGAGTGATTTTCTGGCTGATTGGTACCTTTGGAGCAAAGCGCTGCACATCATGGCGGTGATTACCTGGATGGCTGGTATATTCTATCTGCCACGACTGTACGTATACCATGTTGAACAGGCAGGACAGGGAACCCCCGCCGATGCGATGCTGCAGGTGATGGAACGCAAACTGTTACGAGGGATCATGAACCCTTCACTGATCGCTACCTGGGTTTTTGGTTTGGCGCTGGTCTTTACCCCTGGAATCGTGGATTGGTCGATGGCATGGCCTTGGGCGAAAGCCGCGTCCGTGTTGGCAATGACGTGGTTTCACATGTGGCTAAGTGCGCGGCGAAAGGAATTCGTTGCAGGGGCCAATACGCGGCGGGGACGAACTTACCGGATGATGAACGAAGTGCCGACAGTTTTCATGGTTGTGATCGTGTTGAGCGTGATCCTGAAATACTGATGGGTGGGTTATTTTCAACCGATGAAAACATGAGGTTTGTTGACTTTTAGCATGGGCTGGCATACGGCGATAGCAGCCCGGCCATTCGGCCGTGAGGGTTTTCCCTGATATGAAGCTGCCGCGCCCCCGATGGCGCCCAAGAGAATGGTATAGCCGTGACCAAAGAGCGTTTGAACCTGTCTGATCTGAAAGCCAAAAGCCCGGCGGATCTGTTGGCTATGGCAGAGGAATGGGAAATTGAGAACGCCTCGACAATGCGCAAGGGGGAGATGATGTTCTCCATCCTGAAGGAGCATGCCGAAGACGATTTGGAGATCGGTGGGGATGGAGTCCTGGAGGTATTGCAGGACGGATTCGGATTTTTGCGCAGCCCCGAGGCCAATTATCTGCCGGGTCCGGATGATATTTATGTATCCCCAGACATGATTCGCCAGTATTCGCTGCGGACGGGCGACACCGTCGAAGGGGTGATGCGGGCACCGGGCGAGAATGAGCGATATTTCGCGTTGGCCACGGTTGAGCACATAAATTTCCAGGATCCTACGCGTGCGCGGCACAAAGTAGCGTTTGAAAACCTGACACCGCTTTACCCGACAGAGCGCCTGAAGATGGAAGTGGAAGACCCGACAATCCGAGACCGCTCGGCACGGATTATCGATCTGGTTTCACCGATCGGCAAGGGGCAAAGAAGCCTTATCGTTGCGCCGCCGCGAACTGGTAAGACCGTGCTTTTGCAGAATATTGCCAATTCGATCGAAAAAAACCATCCGGAAGTTTATCTGATCGTGTTACTGATAGATGAGCGGCCGGAAGAGGTGACGGACATGCAGCGCTCGGTTAAGGGCGAGGTCATTTCCTCGACCTTCGATGAGCCGGCAACGCGGCACGTGGCAGTCGCGGAAATGGTGATCGAAAAGGCCAAGCGGTTGGTGGAACACAAGCGCGACGTGGTGATATTGCTTGATAGTATCACACGACTGGGACGCGCTTTCAATACGGTGGTACCGTCAAGCGGCAAGGTGCTGACTGGCGGCGTGGATGCCAATGCTTTGCAGCGGCCAAAGCGGTTTTTTGGTGCGGCACGCAACATTGAAGAGGGTGGCAGCCTGACGATTATTGCCACGGCACTGATTGACACCGGTAGCCGGATGGATGAAGTAATCTTTGAAGAATTCAAAGGCACTGGCAACAGCGAGATCGTTCTGGACCGTAAAGTGGCCGACAAGCGAGTGTTTCCGGCCATGGATATTCTGAAATCCGGAACGCGGAAGGAAGAGCTGTTGGTTGAGCAGAAAGACCTGCAAAAGACCTATCTGCTACGTCGTATCTTGAACCCAATGGGGACGACGGATGCGATAGAATTCCTGATTTCAAAACTGAAACAGACCAAGACTAACAGCGAGTTCTTCGAGTCGATGAACGGATAACCGTTCAAAAACAGGGGGTTACGCAGTTGGATACAATTTTTGCGCTGGCCTCGGCCCGCGGAAAAGCGGGTGTGTCCGTGGTGCGACTATCGGGCGGATTGGCTTGGGCTACGGTTCGTGATCTGGCCGGAAAATTGCCTGAACCACGAGTGGCGGGGCTACGGCACCTGTATCACGGAAATGAACTCTTGGATGAGGCCTTGGTGATTTGCTTTCCAGAGGGTGCGAGCTTTACCGGGGAAGAAGTTGCAGAGTTACATTTGCACGGCGCCATCGCGACCATTTCCGCCGTGTTGCATGTGTTGGCGATGAAGCCAGGTCTGCGCCTTGCAGAGCCGGGCGAGTTTACACGACGGGCATTGGAAAATGGGCGGCTGGATCTGGCGCAGGTCGAAGGGCTTTCTGATCTTATCGAAGCGGAGACGGAGGCGCAAAGAAAGCAAGCACTACGGGTTCTGAGCGGTGCCGTGGGGCATATGGCGGACCGCTGGCGAGATAGTCTGGTGCGTGCGGCTGCATTGCTAGAAGCGACGATTGATTTTTCAGATGAGGATGTACCTGTTGATGTAGCACCGGAGGTCCTGGAACTGATCGCCGCGGTAAAAGGGGATGTCGCGGTAGAGTTGACAAAAGTTTCGGTTGCGGAACGAATTCGTGATGGATTCGAGGTCGCAATCGTGGGGCGGCCGAATGCCGGTAAGTCCACGCTTCTTAATGCGTTAGCCGGTAGAGAAGCCGCAATCACCTCGGAATTTGCAGGAACAACGCGCGATGTGATCGAAGTGCGAATGGATTTGGGCGGACTACCGGTAACAGTGCTGGATACGGCCGGATTGCGCGAAACCGACGATGTGGTAGAAGCGATTGGCATCGAGCGAGCGGTGGCCCGGGCGCGCGCAGCGGATTTGCGGGTGTTTTTGCTGGATGAGGGGGAAGTTTCGTTATTAAAGCCAGAGCGCGATGATCTTCTCGTCCGGGGGAAAGCTGATCTGAGCTCGGCTGAAGGACTGGCGGTATCCGGTAAGACGGGGGCAGGGATCGATACGCTGATTGAAAAGATTAGCGGAATTCTGGAAGGTCGGGCAGCGGGCGCTGGCGTTATAACCCGCGAGCGACATCGAACTGCGTTAACCGTTGCAATGGAAGCTATGGAATCAGCGCAAGATGAGGTAATACACGGGGCGGATCGAACCGAGCTAGCCGCGGAAGAGTTGCGCCGCGCTGTGCGAGCATTGGCGATGCTTGTCGGTAGAGTAGATGTAGAAGATTTATTAGACGAAATTTTCGCCAGTTTTTGCATCGGGAAATAGGGAGTGTTTCACGTGAAACATTTTGACGTCATTGTTGTGGGGGGCGGGCACGCTGGAACCGAGGCAGCCCACGCTGCGGCACGGATGGGCGTTCGCACGGCACTGGTGACGCTAAAGACAGGCGCAATTGGCGTTATGTCATGCAATCCAGCGATTGGCGGGTTGGGGAAAGGCCACCTAGTTCGCGAGATTGATGCGTTGGACGGTGTTATGGGCCGCGCCGCTGATCTTTCTGGAATACAGTTTCGACTGCTTAATCGGCGTAAGGGGCCAGCCGTGCACGGGCCGCGCACACAGGCCGACCGCAGAATTTACCGCGACGCAATGCAAAAGTTGACATTGGCGCAACCTAACCTAACGGTGATAGAAGGCGAGGTTGTCGACTTTCTGGGGGTAGCTAGCGAGATACGGGGAGTAATTCTGGCAGACGGCAGCGAAATCGCCGGGAAAGCGGTTGTGCTGACGTCCGGAACTTTTTTGCGTGGTGTCATTCATATTGGCCATTCCCAACATCCGGGTGGGCGCTTGGGGGATGCGCCGTCAGTCGCGCTAGCAAGACGCATGGAAGAGTTTGGCTTACCGGTGGGCAGACTGAAAACCGGCACCCCGCCGCGTCTGGATGGGCGTACGATTAATTGGGATATTCTTGAAACACAGCCGGGTGATGATACGCCCGTGATGCTGTCATTTCTGAACAAAAGCCCCAGTATCCGGCAAGTCGTCTGTGGCATTACACACACGAATGAGAACACTCATGATATCATACGCACGAACCTTGACCGCTCTGCGATGTATAGTGGAAAAATTGAAGGGGTAGGGCCGCGCTATTGCCCCTCGATAGAAGATAAGATCGTAAGGTTCGCGGATAAGGGATCGCATCAGATTTTTTTGGAGCCTGAGGGCTTAGACGACGACACGGTTTACCCGAACGGCATTTCGACCTCACTCCCTTTAGAGGTGCAGGAGGCCTATGTTCGCTCTATTGCTGGACTTGATAACGTTGTCATTCTTCAACCCGGCTATGCGATCGAATATGACTATGTCGACCCACGCGCATTACGACCGACATTAGCCCTGAAAGATGTTCCCGCACTCTTTCTTGCTGGACAAATAAACGGCACCACTGGCTATGAGGAAGCGGCAGCGCAAGGAATGGTTGCTGGATTGAACGCGGCACTTAGTATTCTTCAGCGGGATCCTGTGGTGTTTGACAGAACCAATAGCTACTTGGGTGTAATGATTGATGATCTGATTACACGCGGGGTGTCCGAGCCGTATAGAATGTTCACATCTAGGGCCGAGTTTAGATTGTCCTTACGTGCAGATAATGCGGATCAGCGCCTGACAAATCTGGGTGTGTCGGTGGGTTGTGTGGGTCCACGGCGGCGCCATGTGTTTACCGAGAAGATGGAGGCACTTGCGGCTGGTCGCGAAGCGATGGATCGCGCGATTCTTACGCCGAAGGAAGCCGCGGCACATGGTATCAGGGTAAATCAGGACGGCTCGCGGCGCAGCGCCTATCGTCTATTGTCGTTTCCGAATATTAATTTTGCAGCGTTGGCAGAAGCCCTGCCAGAGTTGGCGGAAATTCCCGAAGAGATCGCAGAGCAGCTCTCCAAAGAAGCACTCTATTCAAGTTATGTCGAACGCCAGCATTCGGATGCGGCTGCCATTCGGAGGGATGAGGCCTGGGTGATACCGGACGGCTTTGATTTCGCGCAGTTGGTTGGATTATCCAATGAGATCAAGGATAAGCTGATGCACGCACGACCGCAGACCCTGGGGCAGGCCGGGCGCATGGAAGGGGTGACGCCAGCGGCGCTCATGCTTATTTTAGCACGTTTGAAGCAAGAGAAACGGGCGCGGATCGCATGACCGGAGCCGAGGAGTTCGCCCGCCAGATCAATGTTTCACGTGAAACATTGGAAGGCCTAGGCCACTATGAAAACCTGCTGAAGCGGTGGAACCCGTCCGTCAATCTTGTCTCCTCAAGTTCCCTGCGCGAGGTGTGGAGCCGGCATTTCCTTGATTCTGCGCAACTTTTCTCGATAGCAGACATCGCTCAGGGGCATTGGGTCGACCTGGGCAGTGGCGCGGGATTTCCAGGCCTCATAATCGCCATCCTTACGAGGGATACCGGACCTCGGGTTACTCTGATCGAAAGTGACCAACGTAAGTGTGCTTTTCTGGCAACCGTCGTGCGCGAATTGGGGCTAGACGTCCAAATTCTGCCGAATCGGATAGAGAAGGTATCACCACAGCATGCCGATGTTCTTAGTGCTCGTGCGTTGGCCCCACTCTCCAAGCTGCTGGCCCATGCAGAACGCCACCTGTCCCCTACAGGAACCGCAGTTTTTCCGAAAGGGGAGAGATGGCAATCTGAGGTTTCTGATGCACGAAAGCACTGGACGTTTGACGCGGAAACCTGTCCAAGTCGTACCGAACCGGCAGCGGTTGTGCTGAAAATCAAGGGAGTCAGACGTGTCTGATCTTACGCGCCCGCCGGGGCCCAGAATCATCGCAATAGCAAACCAGAAGGGTGGCGTGGGTAAAACCACCACCGCCATAAACCTCGCGGCTGCGCTTGCGGAGGGTGGATGTCGTATTCTGCTTGTCGATCTTGATCCTCAGGGAAATGCGTCAACGGGATTGGGTGTTGAGCCTACGGATCGCCGGCTGACCACATATGATCTATTGATTGATGATGCGCCCCTTGCAGAGGTTATCGTCGCGACAACTGTGCCTGGTCTTTGGCTTTGCCCTGCAACGACTGATTTATCTTCGGCGGATATGGAGTTGGTCTCGAACGAAAAACGCAGTTTTCTTTTGCATGACGCACTTCGTCAGTTGGCGATTGACGAATTCGCGTTTGATATCGTGCTGATCGATTGCCCGCCTTCTCTTAGCTTGCTGACGGTGAATGCGATGGTCGCGGCGCATTCGGTATTGGTCCCGCTTCAGGCAGAGTTTTTTGCGCTCGAAGGGTTGTCGCAATTGATGCTGACAATCCGCGAGGTACGCCAAGGCGCTAATCCGAACCTTCGAATCGAGGGGGTGGTTATCACGATGTATGATGTGCGTAACAACTTATCACAACAGGTAGAGGCGGATGTTCGCGCCACCCTGGGAGAGATCGTGTTTCGGACAATGATCCCGCGGAACGTAAGAGTGTCAGAGGCACCGTCTTATGCGCTACCGGTGCTGAATTATGATAGCGCGTCGCGCGGGGCCGTGGCGTACCGTGCCCTGGCAAAAGAGCTTATGGCGCGTCATACCGCCAACAATCGGGAAAGGACCACCGCATGACCGAGAAAAAAATCGAGCGCCGTGGGCTAGGGCGCGGACTATCTGCGTTGATGGCCGACGTAAACCTCGTTTCGCCCTCGGCTGATGCACCGCTACGTCGGGTTGAACAGCGAATCCCTGTCGAGCAATTGGAACCAAACCCCGATCAGCCACGCCGCGATTTTGAACCAGACGCGCTTGAGGAACTGGCCGCGTCAATCCGCGAAAAAGGCGTTATTCAGCCGCTTATTGTGCGTAAGCACCCAAAAAAAAATGATTTTTTTGAAATCGTCGCAGGGGAACGGCGTTGGCGCGCGGCGCAGATTGCCCAACTTCATGATCTTCCCGTCGTCGTTCGAGACCTGGACGATATCGAGGTGCTGGAAGTCGCGATTATTGAAAACATTCAGCGGGCCGACCTGAATTCCATCGAGGAGGCCATGGGTTACCGCCAGCTGATGGAGCGATTCGGCCATACTCAGGAACGACTTGCCGAAGCGCTGTCAAAAAGCCGCAGTCATATTGCCAACTTGATGCGGCTGTTGCAGTTGCCCGATGAAGTCCAGATCTGGGTTCGTGAAGGACAGCTAAGCGCAGGCCACGCCCGCGCGCTGATTACCAATGAAAACCCGGTGAAATTAGCCCGTGAGGTTATCGCTAAAGGTCTATCGGTGCGCGAGACGGAACGATTGGCAAAGGCGGCGGGCGAACCCGCTGCCAAACGGGCCGGCGGTGGCGCCGGAAAGGCCGAGAAGGACGCCGATACGCGCGCCTTGGAACTCGACCTATCGGCTAACCTTGGTATGCGTGTCGTTATTGACCACAAGGGCTTGGATGGGGGTCATCTAACGATCACCTACAGATCGCTGGATCAACTGGATGAACTGTGCCAAGTCCTTAGTACGTCGCGCTGATCAGCTGTTGGGTCGTGTCCAAATGAAGACGGCGACACCCAGCAGTGTCGCGCCCTGAATCGCAAGAATCAGAGGCCGCAGCCCAAGCAATACTGAAATTCCAAATGTCCCCGCCATGGACACTGTTGCCAACCACTTCGCGGGCTTGGAAATGGCGCCGCGTTCGGACCAATTTGCGATTGGAGGACCAAACCGCGGATGGGTCAGCAGCCAGTGATGCAGCCTCTCGGATGAACGGCCAAAGCAAAAGGCGGCTAACAGCAGGAAGGGCACTGTTGGCATGATCGGCAGAAAAACTCCGATAAAGCCCAGGGCCAAGGACGCGACGCCCCCAACCAGCCAAAGCGCCCGCCTCATGGCATCAGTTCGCGGATTACTGCGTTCAAAACAGCGCGGCCGTTGCGGGTCGCACGCAGTCGTTGGCCGTCAATCTCAATCATCCCAATATCCTGCAGTTGTGTCAGCGTTCCGCGCCTGAATGGAATGCCTGACAGGTGGGTGTAACGGTCCATATCTAGTCCAGCTCGCAAACGCAGCCCCATCATCAGGTATTCAATGCTCTGGTCGGGTAGGCTGACCGCTTTGCGCAGCGACTCGCCGTTGCCGGCTTTTTCGACCTGTGTCAGCCAGCCAAGCGGCGATTTTGGGGTATCGGTCGCCAGTCTTTGGCCCTTCAACGTCAGGCGCCCGTGGGCGCCGGGGCCGATGCCTGCGTAATCGCCTGCGCGCCAATAGATCAGGTTGTGGCGGCTTTCAGCGCCGGGGTGTGCGTGGTTTGAAACCTCATAGGCAGGAAGGCCCGCCGCTTCGCAAATATCCTGCGTCATCAGATACATATCGGCTGCCAGATCGTCCTCGGGCAGGCCGCGTAGGCCGCCCGCGGCGTGGCGCGCGCCAAAGGCGGTGCCGTCCTCGATTGTTAGCTGGTAAAGGGAGAAATGGTCGATCGCCATGGCAAGCGCCTCGGTCAGTTCAGCCTTCCAATCGGCAAGGGTCTGATCTTGCCGTGCGTAGATCAGGTCAAAATTCACGCGCGCAAACACTGACCGGGCCGTTTCAAAGGCCGCACGGGCCTCGGCCACGCTATGCAGGCGGCCCAGACGCCGCAGGTCGGCGTCATTCAGCGCCTGAACGCCCATCGAAATCCGGTTGACGCCGGCATCGGCATAGCCGCGAAAGCGGCCCGCCTCGACCGAACTGGGGTTGGCCTCAAGCGTGATTTCGACGTCATTGGCCTGGGGCCATGTGGTGCGGATACGGTCGATAATGGCGTCGACCAGGGCCGGGTCCATCAGCGACGGCGTGCCGCCACCAAAGAACACCGTGTTGAGGATGCGGCCCTTGGTCTGCGCGCCAAGGCGGTCAATCTCGGTCAGGTAGGCTTTGCGCCAACGATCTTGGTCGATTTCGGTGGCAACGTGGCTGTTGAAATCACAGTAGGGACACTTCGATGTGCAGAACGGCCAGTGCAGATACACCCCGAAACCGCCATTTTGCCAGTCTTCCATCGGATCAGCCTTTAAGGGCGGTGACTTCAATCTCCACCTTCATTTCGGGGCGGATAAGGCCCGCAATAACCATCGTGGCCGCGGGGCGAATGTCGCCCAACGCCTCGCCCAAGGCGGGGATCAGCGCATCAACCAATGCAGCGTCGGTGACAGTGTATTGCACGCGCACCACATCTTCCATCGTAAAGCCGCCCTGCTTCAAAGCCCATGCAATGGTGGCAAAGCAGTTGCGCGCCTGATCCGCGATATTATCTGGCATGACCATCGTGGCATAATCATACCCGGTGACGCCGGACACAAAGCACCACGGCCCTTTCACGACGGCGCGGGAATAGCCCATGGCCGCCTCAAACGGGGAGCCGGTGGATATGCGTTGCATGTCAGGCCTCAAAACAGGTGACGAGTTTGCGAAAGGCGTCGGCGCGGTGGCTTATGGTGTTTTTCAGCGCGGGGTCCATTTCGGCAAAGGTGATGTCGTGGCCGTCAGGTTGGAACATCGGGTCATATCCGTGGCCCTGCTGGCCGCGCATCGGCCAGACGACCTGACCCTCTGCCTTGCCTTCAAACACCTCATCATGGCCATCGGGCCACGCTAGAACGAGGGTTGAGCGAAAGCGGGCGGTCCGGGGGAAGGCGGCGGAAACCGTCTCTAACTCGGCCCAAGTGCGGGTCATTGCCTGAACAAAGTCGCGCCCGTTCGGGGTTTCGGCCCAATCGGCGGTGTAAACGCCGGGCGCGCCATTCAGCCCGTCAACCTCTATCCCGCTATCGTCAGACAGGGCCGGAAGGCCGGTGGCCTTTGCGGCCGCGTGTGCCTTGATGCGCGCGTTGCCGACAAAGGTGGTTTCGGTTTCCGCCGGTTCGGGCAGGTTCATCGCGGCAGCGCCGACGCAGGTGATGCCGAAGGGCGCCAGCAATGCGCCGATTTCCTCAAGTTTGCCCGCGTTATGGGTCGCCACCAAAAGCGTTTTGCCCGAAAACTTTCTCATGCGATGGCGACCTTTTGCGCGGCGACAAGATCTTGAATCCCGGCCTCGGCCAGATCCAGCAATTGCCCCATTTCATCGCGCGAGAAGGTCGAGCCTTCGGCCGACATCTGCACCTCGATCAGGCGGCCGCGACCGGTCAGGATAAAGTTACCGTCGGTGCCGGCCTCTGAATCTTCGGCGTAGTCCAGATCCAGCAACGGCTGGCCCGCGTAGATGCCGCAGGAAACCGCAGCGACATGATCAACCAGCGGGTCCGAGGTGATCATTCCGGCCCTTAGCAGCCGGTTCACCGCGATCCGCAGCGCAACCCAGCCGCCGGTGATGGACGCGCAGCGGGTGCCGCCGTCGGCCTGTATCACATCGCAATCGACCACGATCTGGCGTTCGCCCAGGGCGCTACGGTCAACCCCCGCCCGCAGGGCGCGGCCGATAAGGCGTTGAATTTCCTGCGTACGGCCGGATTGCTTGCCGGCTGCCGCCTCGCGCCGGTTCCTGGTGTTGGTCGCACGGGGCAGCATGCCATATTCCGCCGTTACCCAGCCCAGACCACTGCCTTTCAGGAACGAGGGCGCCTTGTCCTCGATTGTGGCGGTGCACAGTACATGGGTGTCGCCCATCCGGATCAGGCATGATCCTTCGGCGTGTTTGGTTATGCCGGTTTCAATTGAAATCGGGCGCATTTCGCTTAGAGTCCGGCCTGAGGGGCGCATAAAATGTCCTTTCCTGAGTTTGGTTCAATTACAGGCCGCGCGCCTACCGATGCAACCCCGATTGACGCCCCGGCCCAAGCACCGTTAACTCGGGCAGGTATGGGAATTTGTGAATGACTGACGGTATCAAAGTCTTATCCGAACTGAACGACCGCTCGCGCGAAGTATTTCGGCGGGTGGTTGAGAGTTATCTGGATAGTGGTGATCCGGTTGGATCGCGCACCCTGACGCGCAGCATGAACGAAAAGGTTTCCGCCGCCACGATCCGCAACGTGATGCAGGATCTGGAGTATATGGGCCTGCTGGATAGCCCGCATGTTTCAGCCGGGCGAATCCCCACCCAGTTGGGGCTGCGGATGTTTGTTGATGGGCTGATGGAGGTAAGCGAGCTTGCCGCCGCTGACCGCGAACGGATTGATGCGACAATGGGCGGCAATGTGCCCGGTGTCGGCAATTTGCTGGACAGGGTGGGGGCAGCGCTGTCGGGCATTACCCAAGGGGCCAGCCTTGTGCTGACCCCCAAGCACGAAGCGCCGGTGCGCCACATTGAATTTGTCAGCCTTGCACCTGACCGCGCCCTGGTGGTGCTGGTTTTTGCGGATGGGCAGGTGGAAAACCGCGTATTCACCCCGCCCTTGGGTCAAACACCGTCTTCCATGCGTGAGGCGGGGAATTTTCTGAACGCGCTGGCCGAGGGGCGCACCCTGTCCGAGCTACAGGCGCATATCGCGCGCGAAATTGTCGTCCGTCGGCAAGAGCTGGATGTCTTGGCGCGAAATCTGGTCGAGAGCGGGCTGGCCTTGTGGGAAAATGAGGGAGAAAGCTATGAGCGCCTGATAGTGCGGGGCCAGTCGAACCTGATTGGCGGCGCCGAGCTGGATCTGGACCGGGTGCGGAGCCTCTTTGATGACCTCGAACGTAAGCGCGATATTGCCGAATTTCTGGATCTGACCGAGGCGGGCGAGGGTGTGCGCATTTTTATCGGCTCAGAGAACAAGCTTTTTTCACTTTCGGGTTCCTCTCTGGTGGTCTCTCCCTATATGAACGCTGATCGAAAGATCATCGGTGCGGTCGGGGTCATCGGGCCCACGCGGCTTAACTATGGCCGGATCGTGCCGATTGTGGATTATACGGCGCAGCTGGTCGGACGAATGCTGTCAGGCCGGGGCAAGGGGTAGACGATGAGCGAGATGAAGAAAGACGAGATTGCCGAAGATCAGGCGCAGATCAACGAAACCTTCGATGATGGTTTTGATGAGGTCGAGGCGCTGCGGGCCGAACGCGATGAACTTCGCGACCGCTTCATGCGGGCGCTGGCGGATTCGGAGAATATCCGCAAACGCGGCGAGCGTGACCGGCGCGAGGCCGAACAGTATGGCGGCAGCAAACTGGCCCGCGATCTGCTGCCGGTCTATGACGCGCTTCGCCGGGCGCTGGAAGCCGCGGGCGAGGAACAGCGCGCCGCAGCCGAAGGGCTGATCGAAGGGGTAGAGCTGACCCTGCGCGAACTGCTGCATGTGTTCACCAAGCACGGGGTAGAGCCAGTCGCGCCGCAGGTGGGCGATGCCTTTGACCCGCAGCATCACGAAGCGATGTTTGAGGCACCGGTGCCGGGCACGCGGGCAGGTGACATCATTCAGGTGATGAATGAGGGCTTTTTGTTGCATGATCGGCTGTTGCGGCCGGCGAAGGTGGGCGTTTCGTCCACACCAAAAAGCTGACGGCGCACCGGGGGCTACACGCCCCCGGATCCTGCTGCGGTTTTTGCCAGCGTGAAGGTCAGTGTGGGCCTGTCAGGGCCTTTAGCTCATAGAGCGCGGCAAGGGCCTCTTTCGGCGTCATTTCATCAGGATGCAGCGCGTTCAGGCAGTCTTCAATCTTTGATGATGCCTTGGGGGTGGGTGGCGGCGCTGCGGGGGCAGTGCGGAACAGGGGCAAATCGTCGATCATTGCCTGTTTGCGTGCCGACCCTTCGCGTTCGCCGGTCTCCAGCGCCTCAAGAACCGCGCGGGCGCGTTCGATGACCGAGGGCGGCAGCCCGGCAAGGCGCGCAACCTGAACGCCATAGCTGCGGTCTGCCGCGCCCTTTTTGACCTCATGCAGGAAAATCACCTCACCTTCCCATTCCTTGACGGTGACGGTTGCGTTTTCAACGCCGTCAAGCTTGGCGGAAAGGGCGGTCATCTCGTGGTAATGGGTCGCGAATAGCGCGCGGCAGCGATTAGCGGCATGCAGATGCTCCATCACGGCCCAGGCGATCGAGAGGCCATCATAGGTGGCGGTGCCGCGGCCGATCTCATCGAGGATGACCAAGGCACGGTCGTCGGCCTGATTTAGAATCGCGGCGGTTTCGACCATTTCCACCATAAAGGTGGAGCGCCCGCGGGCAAGGTCATCGGCGGCACCGACACGGCTGAAAAGCTGGCTGACAAGGCCGATATGGGCGCTGCGAGCGGGCACAAAGCTGCCCGCCTGCGCCAGAAGGGCGATCAGCGCGTTTTGCCGCAGGAAGGTGGATTTGCCGGCCATGTTCGGGCCGGTCAGCAGCCAGATTGCCGGGGTTTCGCCGCTGGTCAGGGCGCAATCGTTGGCGATGAAGGGCTCGCCGGTGCGTCTCAATGCGGCTTCCACAACGGGGTGGCGGCCGGCCTCGATCTGGAAGGCACGGCTGTTATCGACACGCGGCTCTACCCAGTCTTCGCCTGCCGCAAGATCGGCAAGGGCGGCGGCAAGGTCAATTTCAGCGAGCGCGCGGGCGGCATGGCCGATAGGGCCGGAATGGGCCAGTATCGCCTCTTTCAGGCTGGAATAGAGCCGCTTTTCAATTTCAAGCGCATGGTTCCCGGCGTTAAGGATACGGGTTTCCAACTCGGATAGGGGCAGGGTGGTAAAGCGCACCTGATTGGCGGTTGTCTGACGGTGGATGAAGGTTTCCGATAGAGGCGGGGCGAGCATCTTTTCGGCGTGGGTTGCGGTTGTTTCGATGAAATAGCCGAGCACGTTGTTATGCTTGATCTTCAGGCTGGGGATCCCGGTTTGGGCAATATAGTCGGCCTGCATTCCGGCGATGACACTGCGGCCCTCGTCCCGCAGGCGGCGGGTTTCATCCAGTTCGGCGTCGTAACCGGCCGCAATAAACCCACCGTCGCGCGCCAAAAGCGGCGGTTCGGCAATCAGGGCGGCGTCCAGAAGGGCAACCAAGGCGTCATGGCCGATAAGGGCGGTGGCAGCCGCGACCAGAACGGTAGGGGCGTCGCGTGCTGTCAGCCGCGCGGCGATGTGGCCCGCCTGTTCCAGCCCGTTGCGGATTGCGGCCATGTCACGCGGGCCGCCCCGGTCCAGGGCCAGCCGCGACAGGGCACGGTCCATATCGGGGCAGCGGCGCAGATCGGCGCGCAGATCTTCGGACAGGCGGGTTTCATCCAGCAAAAAGCGGATGGCTGCGTGGCGCGCGTGAATCTGGGTCAGATCGCGCGACGGGGCCGACAGGCGACGCTCCAGCAGCCGCGCACCGGGCGCGGTGACGGTGCGGTCAATCGCTGCCAGCAGCGAACCCTCACGCCCCCCCGAAAGCGCCTGCGTCAGTTCCAGGTTGCGCCGGGTTGCGGCGTCAATCTGCACGGCGGTGCCAGCGTCTTCGCGTTGCGGGGGGCGCAGCAGGGGCAGTTTGCCGCGCTGTGTCAGGTCAAGGTAATCCGCGATGGCGCCCATGGCCGAAAGTTCGGACCGGGAAAAGGTGCCGAACGCGTCCAACGCATCAACGTTGAACAACGCCTTCAGCCGTTTTTCCGCGCCTTGGCTGTCAAAGGCGGACCGTGCCAACGGTGTCAGGGCCGCGCGCGATTCAGACACTATTTCGGCCAGTTCAGCCTCTTTCGTGTCGCTGACCACGACTTCGCGCGGGGCCAGGCGGGCCAGCTCGGGGCCGAGGCGGGCCAGCGGGCAGGGCATCACGCGAAACTCGCCGGTTGAAATATCAACCCAGGCCAGCGCGGCATCGTCACGAACCTCGGCCCAAGCGGCAAGGAAATTGTGGCGACGCGCCTCAAGCAGCGATTCCTCGGTCAGGGTGCCGGGGGTAACAAGGCGAACCACATCGCGCGCGACGACGGATTTGGAGCCGCGCTTTTTTGCGTCGGCGGGGTCTTCCATCTGTTCAGCGATGGCCACACGAAAGCCTTTGCGGATCAGGGTCAGCAAATACCCTTCGGCGGAATGGACCGGAACGCCGCACATGGCGATGTCTTGCCCCAAGTGCCGCCCCCGTTTGGTCAGCGCAATATCGAGCGCCGCCGAGGCGGCGACGGCATCGTCAAAGAACATCTCGTAGAAATCGCCCATCCGGTAGAACAGCAAAGCGCCGGGATTAACGGCCTTGATGCCCAGATATTGCGCCATCATCGGTGTGACAGTGTCGTCAGCCAAACCCAATCCCCCATTTTGCCCGACCCTACAAAACCGTACCGCGCGGGAAAAGCGCCAAATCAACAGGGCTGGTCTGTCGTGGTCAGGGCAAAAGGAATTGCCCGGCTGTTCCAAGGGGTTGCAAAGCCAATCTGGGCCGTTTCAACGGCATCGGCTGCACGGGCATTTCGAACACGGTGGCGATTGCGGCGTGCAAATTGAGGTGGCGGCGTTAGTCTGGTGCGGGCGGGGCTTTGCGCTCGTATTTCTCTGAAATATCAGACCCGAGAAGGAAAGGCAGTTGGCGTGACGATCTATAACCTGGGGTCTATCAACATTGATCACTTCTATCGGGTGCCGCATCTGGTGCAGCCGGGCGAGACGTTGACAGCGAAAACCTATTCGATGGGGCTGGGCGGCAAAGGGGCTAACCAATCGGTGGCAGCGGCCCGCGCGGGGGCTGTGGTGCGCCATATTGGCGGCGCCGGGCCAGAGGGCTGGGCTGTTGCGCGGTTGGAGGCCTTGGGCGTCGATTGCCGATTTGTCGAGCAGGTATCGGCGCCGACCGGCCATGCCATCATCTCGGTAGATGATGCCGGCGAAAACACGATCATCCTTTACGCCGGCGCGAACCGTGAATTTGCCCTGTCAGGGGTTACGCTGGCGCTGGCAGGGGCTGGGGCGGGTGATACATTGCTGATCCAGAATGAGACCGCGCATCAGGTGGCCGCCGCCCGAATGGCGCGGGAACGTGGAATGAAGGTGATCTATTCGGCGGCACCGTTTGACGTGGTGGCGGTGCAGGACGTTTTGCCCTATGCCAGTCTGCTCGCGCTGAACGCGGTTGAGGCAGAGCAGCTTTCAGCAGCGTTAGGCACTGTTTTGGCCAACCTGCCGGTGCCCGAAGTTTTGGTAACGAGAGGCGCGCAGGGGGCAGAGTGGTGCGATTTACGCAGTGGTCGCAGCGTGGTTCACCCCGCGTTTCCGGTTGAAGTGATTGATACGACCGGGGCCGGCGATACGGTCGCGGGGTATTTCGCCGCCGCGCTGGATGAGGGCCTGACGGTGCAAGCCGCGTTGCGGTTGGCCACGGCGGCGGCTGCGCTAAAGGTAACGCGGGCCGGCACCGCAGACGCAATACCGACGCGTGCCGAGGTTGAAGCTTTCTTGAAAGGAATGGGCTGATGGGATGGATTTTTGAACCGGCGCAGACGATCGCTGTGCCGGTCGAGGGTGAAGTAGCACAGTTTCCGGTGCGTAGGGTGTTTTGCGTGGGGCGAAACTATGTTGAACACGCCCGCGAGATGGGCAATGAAGTGGACCGCGAAGCGCCGTTCTATTTTACCAAATCCGCCCAAGCGGTCGTGGCAACCGGTGCGACGGTGCCCTATCCACCCGGCACGTCGGACTATCACCATGAAATGGAGCTGGTGATCGCAATCGGCGCCCCGGCGTTCAAGGTTTCGGCTGGGCAGGCGCTGCGGTGCGTTTACGGCTATGCGGCCGGGCTGGATATGACGCGGCGCGATTTGCAGACGGCCTCCAAGAGCAAGCGGCGGCCGTGGGACACGGGTAAGGACTTTGAAAATTCTGCCGTAATCGCCCCAATCCGCCGGGCGGAAGAAGTCGGAGCCATTGGTCCGCAGCGAATTGCGCTTAGCGTGAATGGCCAAATGCGGCAAGATTCCGTGCTTTCTGATATGGTCTGGTCTGTGCCTGAAATCATCAGCCACCTGTCGACGCTGTATCACCTTATGCCGGGCGACCTGATTTATACTGGCACGCCTGCCGGTGTGGGGCCGGTGGGGCCGGGCGATGTGATTGAGGGTACTATTGACGGGCTGGCGCCGATACGGCTGATGGTGGGCGCGCCCGATTAGCGAGAGACACGTTCTGTCAGGCGGGTGGTTGGCTGGCTGATCTTTTCAGCGCGGCGGCAATCAGGGCGGGGACCGAGGGGTGTTCGCCAATGGCGTCCAGCAGGGGGCCGGCGAATCCGGCCTTGGCAAGCGCATCGGGGATATCGCCCTCAACGTGGCCCGCGCGCAGGGCGAAGAACGGCAGGCACAACGCCGGTGTCTGAAGTCGGGCAACATCGGCCAGAAAGGGGGGCTCCTCGATCAGGCCGACGCGGATATCGGCAAAAGGGGTCAGGTCGCGCAGGGTCTTGGCCATCGCATAGCTGCTGTCTTTAGATTTGCGCGCAACTTTGGAGCCATGCGCGGCAAGGATCAGCGTAGTAGAATTGGGGTCTATTCCACCATCTTTTGCCGCTTTTATGGTGGTCTGCGCAATTAGTGCGGGTAGATGGGGGTCCGTTCCGAATGGCCGTATTTGTGTGCTAAGGCCACCCCCCGCCAGTGCCACGCGACGGGGAAGCTCGCGCCCGGTGAACCAGCCTTCCGCCATGAAAAACGGATAGATCAGCGGCGCGGTCATGCCCTGAAGCGCTGCTTCAAGCGCACCGGGCTTGGCCAGCGTGGCGCCGCGGATCAGCCAATCCGGCAAGAGGGCGCCCACGGCTTTGGCAAGGGCAGCTACGGCATCATTCTGCGGATTGGGGTTGCTGGGTGCGCCGTGGGCGACGATCAGGGCTTGGGGCATTTCGCGCTCCTTTCACGGCCAAGCTAGGGGCTTTGGCGGTCAAGGCAATGCCTGAAATCGGGTGGCGTTGATGGTGTGGTCCGCGCTTGTTGGCCCCCGCGTTAACAAATGTTTAGTATAACACATTGAAACCACATCGAATTGTAGGAACTGTTTGCTTGTGGGGAATCATCCACCGCGCTAGAACGGTTGCACAGGCTAGGACGGCCAAGACCGAATAGTTTCACGTGTGGTGCGTAGGGGAGCACGTGGGGTGGTGAAGGGTCTTGGTAGGGGTGCCAGGACCCTTCATGTTTTGGGGGGCGTGCGCTATGGTTCCACCCCGCCTAGTTCGCAGATCATCCGCCATTCTTCCTCGGTCACGGGCTGCACGGACAGACGCATGGATTTGACCAAGGCCATTTCCTTCAGGCGCGGATCGTTCTTGACCTCGGCCAGAGTAACGGAGCGGGCCAACGGACGAACGGCACGAATATGCACGCAATCCCAACGCGGGTCATCGGTGGTGCTATCGGGGCGCGACTCGGCGCAGACCTCGACAATGCCTACAATTTCCTTGCCGATGTTGGAGTGGTAGAAAAACCCCTGATCGCCGATCTTCATCGCGCGCATGTTGTTGCGGGCAAGGTAGTTGCGCACGCCGTCCCATTCTTCGCCCGCATCACCCTTGGCGACCTGATGATCCCAACCCCAGACATCGGGTTCCGATTTGAAAAGCCACTTTGCCATTAGCCGATTACCTTTTTCCATTCGCTCACGCGGACGCTTTCAAACAGACCGGCGGCTTTGTAGGGGTCATTTGCGGCCCATGCCTCGGCCTCGGCAAGGCTGTCGGCCTCAACCACAACCAGCGATCCAGTCATCTGACCGTTTTCAATGAAAGGACCAGCAAGGCGCACGATACCAGTTTGGTCGATATAGGCCAGATGGGCGGCGCGGGTATCAAGCCGGGTTTGAAGCGCACCGGGTTTATCTTGGCAGATGATGGCGAAAAGCATTGTCACTCCTGTTTCAGGGGGCGAGAGAGAAGCGCCACGATTGCCTCGGCCACGGTGATCTTCTGGTCAACCAAAGCTGAAACCATCGTGGCAATCGGCATATCTATTGCGCGCGATTTGGCCAGAATAGACACTGCTTTGGCGGTTGCGGCACCTTCGACGGTGGTGCTGGCGTCAAAGCTTTCGTTCGCGCCAAGCGCATGGCCATAGCGGAAATTCCGCGACTGGGCAGAGGTGCAGGTCAGCACCAGATCGCCAAGGCCCGACAGCCCTGCAAGCGTTTCGGGCCGCGCCCCGAAAGCGGTGGCAAGGCGGTTCATTTCCGCAAAACCGCGCGTCATCAGTGCAGCGCGCGCCGAGTCACCTAGCCCCGCGCCAATCACCACCCCCGCCGCAATCGCCACCACGTTTTTCAATGCGCCACCCAGTTCGGCGCCAATCGTGTCGGTCGTACGGTAAAGCCGCAGGGTGGGTGTTGACATCTGCGTCTGCAACGCCTCGTTGTCGTCAGTGCAGGCAAGGGTCAGGGCGGTGGGCAGGCCCCGCGCGATATCAGCGGCAAAACTGGGGCCGGTCAGGATTGCAGCATTTGCCGCCGGGCAGGCGGCGCGGATCAGGGCGGTCGGCCCCTGCCCGGTGGCAAGGTCGATCCCCTTCGAGCAGGCAACAAGGGATTTCCCGTCCAACAGGGCAGCGTGCTGCGCCAGAAACCCGGCCATCTGCTGCATCGGAATGGCCAGCAAGACCACCTCGGCTACGCAGGCGGTAGCGATTTTTGCGGTCACGGTAATGTTTTCCGGCAGGGTTACGCCGGGCAAGCGGCGGGTATTCCTGCGGCTGGCGGTAAGGTCTGCGGCTTGGGCCGGATCGCGCGCCCATAGCGTGACGGGGCCGTTCTTTGCCAGCGCGACCGCAAGTGCGGTGCCAAACGCGCCAGCGCCAAGAACCGAAATGCTCATGCCTTCGCCCCCTTTTTACCAGCACCCAGCATTGCCGGGGCGTGTTGATCCAGTGGCCAGCGCGGCCGGGCTGAAAGGTCCATCCCGTCACGCGCGCCTGATTGAAACCGTTCGATCCCGGCCCAGGCGATCATCGCGGCGTTATCCGTGCAAAGCGCCAGCGGCGGCGCAAGAAAACGAACCTCGTTTTGCGCGGCGACGGTTTCTAACCGCGCGCGAATAAGCGAATTTGCGGCGACCCCACCGGCTACGGCAAAAACCGGGCTGGCGGGCGTCAGCGCCATATACTCGGCCAGCGCGCGGCGTGATTTTTCGGCCAGAACGTCTGCAACTGCCGCCTGAAAGCCTGCACATAGATCGGCGCGGGTCTGGCGCGGCAGACCGCCATGGATAGCCAAAACCCCATCGCGGGCGCGCAGCAATGCCGTTTTGAGACCCGAGAAAGACATGTCGCAACCGGGCCGGTCCAGCAGCGGGCGCGGAAGGGGAAAGTGTTTCGGGTTGCCCTGCTGCGCCTCGGCCTCGACCGCAGGCCCGCCGGGTTGCGGCAGGCCCAGTAGCTTGGCCGTTTTGTCAAATGCCTCGCCGGGGGCATCGTCGATAGTGCCGCCAAGACGGGTGAAATGGTCGACGCCATGCACAATCAGAAACTGACAATGGCCACCGGAAACCAGCAGCATCAGATAGGGAAAGGCCACTGCGTCGGTTAGCCGCGGGGTCAGCGCGTGACCCGCAAGGTGATTTACCCCAACCAGGGGCAGGCCAGATCCAGCCGCCAACCCTTTGGCGCACATCACCCCCGAAAGCACGCCGCCAATCAGCCCCGGACCCGCTGTTACGGCAATGCCGTCCAGCGCGGTCAGTGGCGTATCGGCCCGCAAAAGCGCTTCCTCGATGCATAGATCCAGCTTTTCGGCATGGGCGCGGGCGGCTAGCTCGGGCACTACGCCGCCATAGGCCGCATGCAGTTCTGTCTGACCCGCGACGACCGAGGAAAGGATCTGCGCGCGCCCGCCCTGCAAGCGAACGATAGCGGCGGCGGTATCGTCGCAGCTTGATTCAATTCCAAGAAAGGTCAGTATCTGTGTCATGGTCTGCCGGTTGCGCGAGGTCCATATCGCAGGTAACACCGGGGGGATGATCGCACAATCCCGAGGGTGCCAATGCCCGACCAGCGACCGACCCTGCTGCTGACTCGCCCCAAGCCGGAATCTGACCGGTTCGCGGAGGAATTTTGCAAGCGATTCGGCGTGGGCTGGCCGGTGGTCATCTCCCCTTTGATGAAAATTATAGCACTTCACGCCGAAATTCCGGCAGAAGCTGCTGATGCCTCGCTGGTGTTTACCTCAGCCAATGCCGTGGCGCCGTTTGTGGCGCTTTCACCGGCAGCGGGACGTCGGGCCTATTGCGTGGGCGACAGAACGGCACAGGTGGCAGCGGATATGGGGTTTGATGCCATCGCCGGGCCGGGTGATGCCGAGAGGCTAATTCCGCTGATCACTGCCCAAGCCACCGGCAAACTGATCCACGCCCGAGGACGCCATACCATTACCAATTTGGCCGAGCGCTTGAATTTGGCCGGCATAGAGACATACGAGGCATTGGTTTACGATCAACTGGAACAACGTCTGACTGGCGCTGCCCATAAGGCACTCATGGGTCCCCGTGCGGTCATTGTGCCAATTTTTTCACCGCGAACCGCGCGGATCTTTGTAGGACAATTTGACGGGGCCGCGCAGGTATTGCACTTTGCTGCGATCAGCGCAGCGGCGGCTCAGCCGTTGAACACGCTTTGCCCCGCCCGGTTGGAACTCGCGCCGACGCCGGATGCACCGGGAATTTGGCTCGCGCTGGCGCGGTTGCCAGGGGTTGGCGTGGCGGGTTGAGCCGGGCGCGCCATGTGACTAGATTATATGAGGCAGCGCAATTTCGCGCGGTATTTTTGGAGGGATTGACGTGGCTAAGCCGAAAACACCAAAAGCGGAGCTGGCCGAGCAACCCGATATCATCGTGACGCCTGAAACCAAAGCCCCCGATGAAACCATTACCGCCGATGACGTGAACACCTCTGATAAGGCGGATATTCCTGATGACACCATTGGTACCGATGAGGCCAACACCCCCGCTGATCCGCCAGTAACGTCAGAACCCGATCAGCCGGTGCAAAAAGCTGCTCCGCCCTCGCCTGCCCCTGAACCCGCGACACCACCCAAAATCACGGCCCCCGCCGCTCCACCTAGGCGCAGCGGATTTTTCTCGATGCTTTTGGGCGGCATTGCCGCCGCAGCGATTGGCGCTGGTGGCGTAATCTATGTACTGCCAAAGCTGCCGCAGGGATGGGTGCCGTTGCCGAAGGCAGCACAGGTGGATGAGGCCGCGTTGCGCGCCGCAATTTCCGAGAATACGGCGCAGGCTACCGCCTTGGCCAAAGACGTTTCCGCGTTGAAAGCCGCACCCGCGCCGCAGCAACCTGACCTTTCTGCGATCGAGGCGGCTTTGGCCGATGCCGCACAGCGCGCCGACACCTTGGCGCAGTCTGTTGCCGCCTTGGACGAACGGGTAAGCGTTTTGGAGAAACGCCCCGTTGCCGGTGGGGCGGCCTCGGATAGCGCGCTTGAGGCGTTCGGGCGCGAAATGGATGATATGCGCGCGCTTATCGCACAAAGCCAGGATAGCTCAGCCGCCGCCCAGGCACAGATTGCCGCCGCCGCCAAAGAGGCCGCCGCACGCATTACCGCAGCCGAATCAGAGGCGGCCGCAATGCGCGCCGAGGCCGAGGCATCCGCCAGCCGCACGATGGCGCAGGCCGCGCTGGCCCGGCTTGCCGCGGCGCTTGATAGCGGCGGGTCCGCGGAATCTGCGCTGACAGATCTGCGGGCAGCCAATGTCACTATCCCCGACGTGCTGACGGGCGATGTTCCCAGCCTGCCTGCGCTTCGCATCGCCTTCCCCGAGGCGGCGCGCACGGCGCTGATCGTATCTCGCAAGGTGACGGCGGGTGACGGAACGATGGATAAACTAGGCGCATTCTTAATGGCACAAACCGGTGCGCGTTCTTTGGAACCGCAAGTAGGTGACAGCCCCGACGCCGTCTTGTCGCGCGCCGAAGCGGCACTCGCCTCGGGCGATGTGGCCCAGGCCGTGGCCGAGATTTCGGCCCTGCCGCCCGAAGGGGGCGCCGCGATGGCCGATTGGCGCGCGATGGCCGAAAAACGCCTTTCCGCAACCACCGCTTTGGCCGATCTGGCCAAAAGCCTGAACTGAGGAGGCTCGTATGGTCTGGTCGTTCGTCAAGATCGCTCTGTTTTTGGTGGTTGTCGCGGGGTTGACGCTGGGTGCCGCGCATCTGGCTGAAAGCGGTGAGGGTATCCGAATTGCCGTTGCCGGAATGGAATTCACCCTGGGGCCGTTGCAGGCCGTCATTGCCGCGCTGGTTTTGTTTGCGGCGGTGTGGCTGGTGATCCGGGTGGTGGGGCTGCTGGTTGCGGTGCTGCGCTTTATCAACGGTGATGAAACCGCGATCAGCCGCTATTTTGACCGCAATCGCGAACGCAAGGGCTATGAGGCGCTGGCGGATGGCATGATGGCCGTTGCCTCGGGCGAGGGGCGGATTGCCTTGTCCAAGGCGGCGAGGGCAGAAAAGTTTCTGGGTCGGCCGGAACTGACAAACCTGTTGTCGGCACAGGCCGCCGAGGTGGCGGGCGATACGAACAAGGCGGCGAAAATCTATAAACGCCTTTTGGCCGATGACCGGACCCGGTTTGTCGGTGTTCAGGGCCTGATGAAGCAAAAATTGGCCGAGGGTGATACCGTCACGGCGATGAAGCTGGCGGAAAAGGCCTTTGCGCTGAAACCCAGACATGAAGGGGTTCAGGACGTTTTGCTGAAACTTCAGGCCGAAAGCGGCGACTGGAAGGGCGCGCGCGGCGTTTTGGGCAAAAAGCTGCGTCAAGGCCTGTTGCCGCGTGATGTGCATAAACGCCGCGATGCCGTTCTGGCCCTGCAAGAGGCCAAGGGCGTGCTGGATGAGGGCGCCTCGATCGAGGCGCGTGAGGCGGCGATTGCGGCCAACAAGGCCTCACCCGACCTGATCCCGGCGGCGGTGATGGCGGCGCACAGCTATATTGAAAAGGGCAGCGCAAAACACGCCGCACGGGTGTTGCACAAGGCGTGGGAGGCCCAACCCCATCCGGATCTGGCCGCCGCCTATGCCGCAATAGTCCCCGATGAGGCGCCCGCCGCCCGGTTGAAACGATTCGAGGCGTTGTTGAAACTACGCCCTGAGGATGCCGAAACCCGCCTTTTGCGGGCCGAGCTGAACATCGCTGCCGAAGATTTCCCCGCAGCCCGCCGCGCGCTGGGCGATTTGAACGAAACACATCCTACGGCGCGGTCGCTGACCATCATGGCGGCGGTTGAACGCGGTGAAGGGGCAGATGATGCGGTGGTCCGTGGCTGGTTGGCGCGGGCGCTGATTGCAAGCCGGGGGCCGCAATGGGTTTGCGACAAGTGCCAGAATATTCATTCGGATTGGGCACCGGTTTGCGATAATTGCGGCGGGTTTGACACGCTTTCCTGGCGCGAGCCGCCGCAGGGTGGCCGCCCTGCGCTAAACGGCGCAGAAATGCTGCCTTTGATTGTTGGCATCCCCGGCCGTGATCCCGCGCCCCAAGCGCACCCCAAAACCCAATTGCCAGAGACAATTGAAGAACCCAAGGCGCCCACACCAGAACCCGAAGCGTTTGTTGATCCGGTGGAATTGGCGCGCGACATGAAAACTTAGGTGTTTGATGCCCCTCTGTAGGGGTGCCAATCCCATTATCATCAGGCGGCGTGCATTTTGGCGCGCCGTAAAAACACTGCTCGGCCGTGGTGTTGTTTGATGCCCGCAAAAGTATTCACTGCCAGCCAATCAGACCGGTCCAATGTTCAATTGGCTAAATAAGCTGGAAGGCCGCTTCTAATAGCTGGGGGGGCTGATCGCCCAGATTATCACGGTCTCTACTTTGCCGGGGTTGCGGTATCGGTGCGGCTCGCGTGATGAAAAAGAGCAGCTATCGCCCGGCCCCAGCAAAAAGTGACGCTTGCCAACCCAGATCTCCAATGCGCCTTCCAGGACAAAGCCCACCTCGTCACCGTCGTGGCTATAGGCCTCGCTCGCTTCGGTCCCGGGGGGCATACGAGTGTAGATCATTTCGACCTGGAGGTTGAATTTCGGGGTCAGCAGTTCATCGACGACCCCGCGTTCGTATTGCACACGCAGCCGATTGCCTTTGCGTATGACGTAACCGCGTTCTGCCACGGGGGCTGTGTCTTCACCGGCAAAAAACCATTGCACCGTCACCTCAAGGTGGCGGGCAATCGCGACCAGCGCGTTGATTGACGGATAGGCAAGGCCGCGTTCCACCTGGCTGATATAGCCGACCGATAGCCCGCAACCCGCAGCCAGCTGCGCCAGCGTCAGCTTTCGCCGTTTACGCAACGCGCGGATACGGTCACCCAGAATGGGGCTGTCATGGTTGGGCGATTCGGCCATGGCCTGCCTTTCGTTAAGGGTGAACCCATTGGTGCGGCTATCCGGGTCTGGGCGTGCGGTAAATCAGAGATGTCCTGCTGCAACTTCGATCACAACATAGAATATGATCGCTAAATTCATCAATAGTAAAAAAAAATGATTGATTTTTACTGTCACTTGATCTTGAAGTTGGTTTGATCACCGCAATCTGGATGAACAGATCATGACCACAGCAGCCTTTCCAAACCTTTTTGCGCCCCTGAAGATCCGCGGCGTGACGCTAAAGAACCGCATCATGTCCACGGGTCACGACACAACGTTGCCAACCGATGGTACGGTGAACGATGCGTTGATTGCCTACCACGAGGCACGTGCAAAGGGTGGCGTGGGCCTGATCATTTCGCAGGTGGCGGGCGTGCACGAAACGGCGCGCTATACCTCGCATCTGCTGATGGCAACTGACGACGGCTGCATTGCCGGGTATCGCCGCCTTGCCGATGTGTGCCATTCGCATGGGACGGTAATTTTTTCGCAGTTGTTCCACCCCGGCCGTGAGATCATGGAAACCGCGAATGGGATGCTGGCGGTGGCCTACTCTGCCTCGGCCACCCCGAATGAGCGGTTCCATGTCATGCCGCGCGCGCTGAATCAGGCGATGATTGATGAGATCATTGCGGGCTACGCCGCGGCGGCGCGCCGGATGGCGGAAGCCGGTATGGATGGGGTCGAGTTCGTGGCCAGCCACGGGTATCTGCCCGCGCAATTCCTGAACCCGCGGGTGAATCGGCGCACCGATGTCTACGGGGGCAGCGATGAAAACCGGCTGCGCTTTTTGCGAGAGGTCTTGACACGAATCCGCGCTGAAACGAACGAGAATTTCGTGGTCGGAATGCGTATCAGTATGAATGAAAGCGACGAGCAGGGGCTTTCTGCGGATGAGGCGCTTGCAGCTTGCCGTGCGTTAGAGCCGCTTTTGGATTTTGTAAACCTGACCATCGGCACATCGGCCTCGGTCGGGGGGGCGGTTCATATTGCGCCGCCGATGGCCTACCCCAGCGGCTACACCGCCGCAGATTCGGCCACCTTCCACAAGGCGTTGCGCATCCCGGTTTTCATCGTTGGCCGGATCAACCAGCCGCAAGAGGCCGACGCAATTATCGCTAGTGGCAAGGCCGATGTTTGCGGCATGACCCGTGCGCTGATCTGCGATCCGATGATGCCGGTAAAGGCCGAAGATGGGCGGTTTGATGATATCCGCGCCTGCATTGCGTGCAATCAGGCCTGCATAGACCATTTCCATCGTGGCCTGCCTATTTCGTGTATTCAACACCCTGAATCGGGGCGCGAACTAACCTTTGGGCATCTTGCGCCTGCCGCGCCGCGGCGACGCATCATGGTGATTGGCGGGGGGCCAGGTGGGCTGAAAGCTGCCAGCATTGCCGCAAAGCGTGGCCATGATGTGACCCTGTTCGAGGCGACGGGTCAATTGGGCGGGCAGGCATTGATCGCGCAATTGGTGCCGCGACGGGCCGAGTTTGGCGGTATCGCCACCAACCTCGCGCGTGAGGTTGAATTGGCAGGCGTTACCGTCCGCAAGAATACCAGGGTCACGGCAGATGTTGTGCGTGAATTTGCACCTGATGCGATCATCATGGCCACCGGGGCTACGCCCTACCGCCCCGAGTTTGAAACCGACGGCGCAATGCAGGTTGTGACCGCGTGGGAGGTGCTGCGCCGCGAGGTGACAACCGGCGGCCGCGTGGTGATTGCCGACTGGCGTTGCGATTGGATCGGCCCCGGTCTGGCCGAGATGTTGGCCCTTGAGGGGCGGCAGGTTGATCTGGCGGTCAACGGGCTGCACGCCGGAGAGGTTTTGCCGCTCTATGTGCGTGACAACATCGCGGCCGAATTACACCGAAATGCCGTGCCGGTCACGCCTTACGCCCGCCTATACGGGACCGACGGTGATACCGTTTACATGCAGCATACCGCCAGCGACCTGCCGATAGTTTTTGAGGGTGTCGATACACTGGTGTTAAGCATGGGCCACCGCCCGGATGACGCGCTATTGGCTGAAATTGCGCCGCTCTGCCCTGAAATACACCAGATCGGGGATTGTCAGGCGCCGCGCACAGCCGAAGAGGCGGTTTATGAGGGGTTGATTGCGGGAACCCAGGTTTAAGGGTCTAAACCAGCCCTTCCTCGGTATAAAGGGGGCGCAAACAACTGCGCCCCCTGATGTTATTTCAGATGCTGACGAAGACCTTTTTAACCGTCTCAATGGTGCGCCAGGTGCCGCGAAAGTTTGGCCGCACCACGATGGTATCGCCCGCCTGATAGGTGGCGCTTTCGCCGCCCTCTTCGGTGATCTCGACCTTGCCTTGCAGCAAGGTGAACAACTCCCATGTCTGGTTGTCGCGGATCATCTTATGGGTGCCGGGGGTTGCTTGCCAGATGCCGGATTGCACGGCGCTATCCTCGATCATCCAGGTGGTGAAGACCGGATTGCCTTCTAGCAGGCGGTCGGGTGTGGGGTGCGATACGGTGCCTTCACCCAGGCCTTCGGGGTCGATACGTGTGATCAGGGACAAACCATTGCTCCATGCTTCTTAAGGGTCCGCCGCCCAGTGAAGGCGGCAGGAAAATTGAGGGCCGACCGATGTTAGCCGACCAGCGTGCAGCCGTCTGGCGTGAAAGAGATCGTCACGGATTCGCCATCGTCGAAAATACCCGAACGCGCCGCGCCGTAAGCCAGAAATTCGGGCGCACCCTCAACCGCGAGCGTATAAAGCGCGCGATCCCCCGAGTAGGTGGAATGCAGCACCCGTGCCGGCAGCCCGATTGCACCATGGGTTGCGGGTTCGCGGGTTACGGTCAGATCTTCGGGACGGATCAGAAGGTCGGCAGGGCCCCCTTTGCGGGCGCACCCCGGTAGCGCCAGTTCAACGCCATGGCCCCGAAATATCGCAACGGTCTCGGACCGGTCCAGAACGCCTTCCAGAATGTTCGATTTGCCAACGAAATCGGCCACGAAACGGCTTTTGGGTTGGCGGTATAGCTCAAACGCGGTGCCGAACTGCTCGATCCGGCCCTGATCCATGACCGCGATCCGGTCGGACATGTGCATTGCCTCTTCCTGATCGTGGGTCACGTTAATGAACGTCGTCCCTAAGGAGCGGTGAATATCGCGCAGCTCTTCTTGCAGATCGGTCCGCAGTTTCTTGTCCAATGCGGACATTGGTTCATCCAAAAGAAGCAGATCGGGCTTGAACACCAGCGCCCTGGCCAGCGCCACCCGCTGTTGCTGCCCGCCCGACAGCTCGTTTGGGCGCCGATTCACAAAGCGGCCCAGTTGCACCAGATCCAATATCGCGCTGACGCGTTCAGCAATCTCTGCGCGGCCTACGCGCCGCACCCGAAGCGGGTAGGCGATATTGTCGAACACGGTCATATGCGGAAACAGCGCATAACCCTGAAATACCAATCCAAAGTTGCGTGTTTCTGGCGAAAGCTTGGTCACATCCTGCCCATTGAGGGTGATTGCCCCCGCTGATACCGGCTCAAACCCCGCAAGAATTTTCAAAAGCGTGGTTTTCCCGGACCCCGAGGGGCCAAGAAGGGTCACGAACTCGCCGGTGCCAACCGATAGCGAAACATCGAAAAGGGCTTGGGTTGCGCCGTAAAACTTGTTGATGTTCTGGATCTCAAGAGCGGCCATGTATTCCTACCATCGAATTGCGTTGCGGGTACGCGGTGCCATGCCTTGCGGCAGCACTGCGCCTAGGGTTTGGCGGTATAGGCGCTGCGCTTTTGCAGCCAGCCCATCAGCGCGATGAATACCATCGAAACAACCGACAGCATCAGCGCCACCACGACGATTGTGGGCTCCAACCGATCGCGCAGGCTGGAAAACAGAACCTTGGGAAGTGTCATTGTTTCCGGCGAGGCCAGAAATAGCGCGACCACCACTTCGTCAAACGAGGTGATGAAGGCAAACAGCGCACCCGTCAAAAAGCTGGGAAGCGTAAGCTGCAATGTAACCGTGCGAAACCGATACCAACGCGACGCCCCCATTGAGGCACCGGCGCGGTCAAGCTCTGGGTTGAGGCCTTTTAACCCTGTCATTACAGACAAGAACACCAGCGGCGCCCCCAAAATGGAGTGGGCCAGTATCAACGAAATATAGGTGCCGCTAGCCCCGATCCGGGCGAAAGCGTAATACATCGCGACCCCGATCACGACCGATGGAATTACCAAGGGCGAGATGAACAAGACAGAAAGCACGATTTGTGTGGCTTTGCGGCTGGCCATCGTGCCCATTGCTGCCGTACCGCCAATGAGCAGCGCCAGAACCATCGCGCCCAGCGCCACCTTGAAACTGTTGCCCAGCGCAAAAAGCCATGGTGCGCGGGTCAGCACTTCGTGAAACCAATTCAGGGTAAAACCCTCCATCGGGTAGTTCAGAAAGGTGCTGTCGTTAAAGGCCAGCGGCAGCACGATCAGCAGCGGCAAGACCAGAAACAGCACGGCAAGGCTTGCGCTGACGGTATAGATGATTTTGGACATCACTTCGCCTCCGATCGCCAGCCAAGGGCGCGGCGTAGACCGGCACCCGCGACCAGCAGGACAATTACGCATGCCAGCAGCATGATTGACAGAACCGACGCCATGCCCCAGTTCAGGCCCCGCTGCACGAAATCAGCAATGTAGTAGGACAGCATCTGGTCACCCGGCCCGCCGGTCAGTGCCGGGGTGACGTAGAACCCCAACGCCAGAATGAACACCGTGCCGCCCCCAACGGCGACTCCGCGGAGTGTCTGGGGGAAATAGACCCTGAGAAATGTCTCGATCGGGCCTGCACCAAGGGACCGTGATGCATCGCCCTGCGATACCGGAATGGTGCGCATGACGTTCATCATCGGCAAAATTGCAAAAGGCAAAAGCACATGGGTCATTGCGACAACCGTGCCGAACCGGTTGAAGATCAGTTGTAAGGGCTCTGAGGTCAGCCCCAGCGTCATCAGAAATTTGTTAACAAGCCCGTTGGTCTGTAGCAAAACAACCCAAGCCGTCGTCCGCACCAGGATCGAGGTCCAGAAACTCAGCAGCACCGCGACCAACACAATCGCCCGCACGCGTGGGGTACCATTGGCTATTGCGTAGGCAATGGGAAAACCGATCAGCAATGTCAACAATGTGACCTGTGCGCCGATGGTCAATGTGCGAAGGGTGATCCAAAGGTAAATGTCATCACCCTCGGCAATGGCCATGTTCCCCTCGGCATCGGGCTTCAACCCGGTGGCGCGTTGAAAATGACGCATGGTGATAGGCTCGACGTTGCGCTTGAGGGTATCCCAATAGACCTGTTCGCCCCACCGCGGATCGACGGTTTTCAACCCGTCGAGCGTGGGATCGACGGTCTTGAGCGCCTTGCCGGTATCAATGATAAGCGAGCGAAACCCGCCAAGCTCTTGGTTAAGCAGGCGGCCGGATTCGGCACGATCCTGTTTGCTCATCGTGCCAAGGTCGGTGATCAGCGCCGCCGCCGCCTCATCGCTCATTTCAGCCGAACCGACTTCTGAGAAATAATTTGAAACGTGGCTGAAACGCTCGCTGAGGACCCCGTTGTCCACGCTCATGGCGCCAATCGACAAAAGCGGTGCCACATAAAGCGCCATATACACTGCCAAAGGCAGAACAAGTATCAGCAGCATCGCGGTGCGGCTGCCTTTTCCCTGTGTCATCGTATTCTTTCCGAGGTCTGGGGAAATGACGGATGCGAGGGGTTAGCCCTCGCATCCGGTGAAGTCAGTTCGGCGTTACTGGGTAACCCAGTTGTTCCAACGCTGCGCGATCTGATCGTTGTTGTCGATCCAGAAAGCGTCATCCAGCACGAAAGCATCTTTGACGTTGTCGCCCGCGGGAATGTTTGCGGCAACTTCGGGTGGCAGCATTGCTGCCACTTTCACGTTGGTCGGACCGTAGGGGTAAAGCGTGGAAAACTCGGCCTGAGGCTCTGCGGTGTTTGCAAATTGCAGGAATTCCATCGCCAGCTCCTTGTTCGGTGAGTTTGCGGGAATCGCCCATGTGTCGATGCTGTAACCGTTGTTCGTCCAGACGAACTTCAGTTTTTTGCCGTCGTCCTGTGCGCTGGTGATCCGGCCGTTATAAGACGAACTCATCACCACGTTACCAGCAGCAAGCCATTCCACAGGCTGTGCGCCCGCATCCCAGAACTGCAAGTCCTGCTTGATCGTGTCAAGTTTGGCAAAGGCACGGTCCAGCCCTTCGGGGGTTGCCATCAGATCATAGATTTCATCGGGCGCGGCACCATCCGCCAGCAGCGCAAATTCGAGGTTGTATTTGGGGCCCGCACGCAGGCCACGCTTGCCGGGCCATTTTTCCGTGTTGAAGAAGTCTGCCCAGTTTGCCGGCGCTTCGGTAACGCTGTCTGCATTGTAGGCCAGCCCGGTCGACACGACCATCGTGCCTGCGCCACACTCGCGCACCGCGGCGGGCAGCAGATCTTCTTTGCCGCCAAGCGTGTCCCAATCAATTTCCTCGAATAGCCCTTCGTCGCAGCCAACCTGAATATCGCCCGCCTCAACCGAGACCACGTCCCAGATGACGTTGCCGGTATCTGCCATGGTCTTGAACTCGGCCAAACCGCCCAGATAGGTGTCTTCAACAAAGGCAATCCCTTTGCTTTTGCTGAACGGTTCAAAGTAGGCAGCGCGCTGGGCGTCCTGATAGTTGCCGCCCCAGCTTGCAAATGTCAGATCGCGCGCCTGCGCAGTGCCTGCCGCCGCAATCGCCAGTAGCGACGTCGTCAGCAGTCCTATTGCCTTGTTCATTATTTAGACCCTCCACGGTTGTTCAGATGCAGGCAGTGATGCCCGCCATATACCAATGTCGTGTTTACGCGCCTGATCTCCTCGGTCAGGGGCATAAGCAGCAGCCGGATTCGGCTGCCTTACGCGCAATTAAGCCTTGATTGAAATGTTTTTCAATCTATTTCATTCTAGACGTAACATTAAAGAGGTGGCAACCTATGAATATGACCAATGTTGACACCCGGATTTGCCCACAAGACGACGGTAAGGTTCATGATATCGGTCAACGCTTGCGTCTGCGACGAAAACTTCGCGGGCTGTCGCTTAAGGATGTATCCGGGCGGGCAAGAGTATCTATCGGTTTGCTCAGTCAGGTTGAAAGAGGGCTGACCATGCCGTCGGTCAATTCCATGACGGCAATCTGTGCCGCATTGGAAATGCCGGTTAGCTGGTTATTTGACGCAATGCACGCCACAGCTGCCGAAGACGCCGATATTGTCGTGCGTCGATCCAACCGACGCGAGTTGACCTATGACGGCGGCAGGCTTCGCAAAGAGTTGCTGACCCCCGATAGCCAGCCCGAAATTCAGATGCTGCGTTTTATCATGCAGCCGGGGGGCAGTTGTGGGGAGCCCTACAACAGCCCACAGGGTGGTAAATGTGGTGTGGTGCTTCGTGGCACACTGGGGCTTGAACTTGATGATCGCAGCTTTCAAATCGAGGCGGGCGATAGTTTTGCTTTTCCCGCAACTGCGATGACGCGGTTCTGGACGATCGGGGAAGAGGTTTGCGAAGTGTTCTGGATTGTCGCCCCGGCGACCCTGTGACCATTGATGCCATGAATTACCGTATTGACTGAACAGGTTGCAGTTCAGCGTGCCAACGATTGCCCGGGCCCGATCCGTGGCGTTCAAAATGCGGGCAGCGCCTTCTTGCCTGCGACGACAGGCGTACTTGACTCATTTGCTCGACTCGCCCAAGCCATGATAGGGTCTGGCGCTCAGGTTTTACTGATCCGGATGAGCGACCTTGGCCCAGCAATGCTGTGATCCGTTTCTACTTACATCTCGATGGAGGATTTTACGATGCCGAAGTGGGACCTACCTCAAGTTGCGCCCGGTACCAAAGTATCATTTGGTCCAATGATGTCACCACAGGTGAACCGTTTTTTGCTGACACAGACCCTGCTTATGGACGAGGTTAAGAAGTTTTCGAGCAATTGGTACAAGCGTCGCCAGAATGTGGGTCAGGCGGCCATGCGCGCCGCAACCGTTGCGCGCGTCGCTGATCCTGCCGAAATGGTCAAGGCGATGGCCGAGTTTCAGGCGCATCAAGTTCAGTGCCTGACCGAAGATACCCGTGAGTGCATGGAAATGATGGCGCGTTGCGCGGGTCATATAGTTCTTGATGAACCGGAAACGGTAGAAGACATCACCGCCGAGGCTGGCAAAAGCGAAAACCACTATTCAGCAAAGGCAATCCCGGTCTAAGCCGCCCCGCCTTCAACAAGGGCGAAGGCCCTTGTATCGCATGGCAGCCGAGGCGGGTGCGACCAACCCTTGCAACCCGCCTGCCGAAAACCAGAGTATCCCGTTGCCAAATTGATATTGGTCTTTGCTAAGGGGGAAAAGTCAGATGGTCGAGATTAAATCAAAGATCGTAGCCGAGATCCCCAAGCAGAAAGACGGGCTGGATCTGCATGTCGTCGCCAACACCATTGACCGTTTGGCCCACGCCAATGTTGCCAAATACACCGGTGGTCTTTCGCCCATTGCCCTGGGTCAGGTCTGGTGGGACTGGGCGGCGCATTTGGCCACGTCGCCAGGGCGACAAATGGAATTGGCGGCCATCGCGGGGGTTAACGCCGCCAAGCTGTCTCAGGATCTGTGGCGCTGCAGCTGCGTCGAGGACGATGTGCGCTATAGCGACCCGGCATGGCGCGCCTGGCCGTTCAATGTGCTGGCCATGACCCATAAGGCGCAGGAAGATTGGTGGGCCGAGGCGACAACCGGCCTGTCAGGCGTGTCAGCTGCACATGAGCGTGTCGCCAGTTTCGTGGCACGGCAATTGTTGGATATGGCCGCCCCCACGAACAACCTGTTGACCAACCCCGAAGTGCAGCGTGAAACACTTCGGCAAGGTGGCCAGAACCTTGTTCGTGGCCTGCAGCATATGCGTGAAGATATGATGTTGTCCGCAACCGGGCAGCGCCCCGCCGGGATGGAAGAATTCAAGGTCGGAAGCACGCTTGCCGCAACGTCTGGAAAGGTGGTGTTTCGCAACCACCTGATGGAACTTATTCAATACGCGCCAACGACGGGCGCCGTACGCCCCGAGCCCGTCCTGATCGTGCCGGCATGGATCATGAAATACTATATTCTTGATCTGTCGCCCCATAACTCCATGATCAACTGGCTGGTGGGTCAGGGGTATACCGTCTTTTGCATCTCATGGCGCAATCCCGGCCCCAAAGACCGCGATTTGGGGATGGATGCCTATCTTGATATGGGTGTCATGGCGGCATTGCAGGCGGTGGGCGACATCTGCGGTGCCGCCAAAATACACGCCACGGGCTATTGTCTTGGCGGCACGCTTTTGACAATTGCAGCGGCTGCGATGGGGCGTGACGGCGATGACCGCCTGGCCTCGGTCAGCCTTTTGGCGGCACAGGCAGATTTTACCGAAGCGGGCGAACTGACGCTGTTCATCAGCGACAGCCAGCTGTCGCTTTTGGAAGACATGATGTGGCGGCAGGGCGTTCTTGAAGCCGATCAAATGGCCGGAACCTTTCAGATCCTCAGGTCCAATGACCTTATCTGGAGCCGGATGGTCCGCGAGTATCTTTTGGGACGGCGCGGCGAGCCGAACGATCTGATGGCGTGGAATGCCGATACAACGCGAATGCCATACCGGATGCATTCCGAGTATCTGCGGCGACTTTATCTGAATAACGATCTGGCAGAGGGGCGGCTGACAGTAAATGGCCGCGCAGTTTCGCTGACCGATATCAAAGAACCGATCTTTGCCGTGGGAACCGAACGGGACCACGTTGCCCCTTGGAAATCCGCTTACAAGATTCAGCGGCTGACTGAAACCGACACGGTGTTTGTGCTTGCCAGTGGCGGACATAACGGCGGGATAGTGTCGCAACCGGGCCGTCCACATCGCCATTACCGCATTCACGCGACACCGCATAACGCGCCCTATGTGGATGCTGATGACTGGGCAAATATCGCCAAACGCCGCGAGGGGTCGTGGTGGCCTGCATGGGTCGATTGGCTGGGCAAGCATTCAACCGATGCGGTGAAACCGCCAGCCATGGGCGCCCCAAAGGCCGGCTTGCCGCCGCTTTGCGATGCGCCGGGTGAATATATCTATCAGAAATGACCGCGGCGTAGCGGCGGGCGAACTCGGCCGCATCAGTATCAATGGGGTGCATCTGCTGCGCTGGGCTTAGCCTTGGCAGCCCTCAAAGCCCATGCTTTCCATCCAGTCTTCATACGCTTGGGCGACCGCTGCACCGGTCACCAGGGTTGCTGCCCAATCCTTTTTCTGGGGGGCCAGTACGAACATCCAGCCTTCACCATAACAATCCCGGTTGACCATCCCGGCCCGCGCCATGATGGCGGCGTTCAGCCCAATGATTTTGCCGTCAAACCCGGCCTTGACCGACCCCACCCATTTCGCACTTTCAATGGTGGCAATCGCCCGGCCCGTTGAAAAACTATGGTCGACGGGCTTTGGGGTAAAGATCAGCACCTCGCGCGCAAGTGCCACACCAACCGGCGTCACGCCTGCCCGCAGGGTACCGTCGGCCAGTAGTTGGTACCAGACATGGCGCGCAACATCAAAATACAATTCGTCCGGAAATTTGCAGCCGCGCACAGTGGCCATGCGGAACCCCCTTTTCTTTTTGCTCTAATAGGTCAGCACCCGGTACTCATCTTCCATCACGCCGCGCAGCATGGTGGCCGCACCCATCAGGCCGGAACATTCCCCAATCAGATCATCCTCGGTGACGTTGAAGAGGTCAAGATTGGCCGGGCAGGCCCAAAAACGCGCGCCATGGCCATGGGCTTCGCGGATCCAGTCGTGAACGGTCATCGGGTGACCGGGTTTGACGTGCAAGCCCTGCGCAATGCCCTTGATCATCAGCTTGCCAGCGGTTGCTGCGCAGACCACATCCACTTCATAATCCATCGCGGCGGCGACGGCGGCGTGATAGAACGGCGCACCCAATTCCTCGGGGTTGCGTGGATCGGTGTTCACCAGAACGATCAATAGGCGGCGGCTCATGCGGTCACCTCGGGCAGGGTGACGCCCCGTGCCAGTTCGGTTTCTGCTGCGGATAACGTTCCGGTAGCGATTTGCAGGCCAAGCGCATCCGCGATGGCGGCGGTAACGGCATCCGTGACGGCCCGCATGTCGGGCGTATTCCTCGCAGCCAAGGCCAGCGTAGTTACCGGCAAGCTATCAACCCCCAAAAGCACTGCCATTTCATCAAGGTCTGGCATCACCAAAAGACTGCCCTGGTGCAGCATTGAGGTCACGTCAAACAGCCCCGCAGTGCCGCCGATTTTCTGCCCGCCCGTCGTAATGTCACCCGGCGCCCGAAAGCTCGCCGTCGCGCCAAAAGGGGCCAGCGCGGCGGCAACGGCAGTGCAGATACCTGCGCTAACCTCTTCGGGGGCCATGGCCCGGGGCCGGGTGATCAGCAGATCCCACGCCAGAACACCGGGGCCCATGGCCACCGCGCCGCCCCCTGAAACGCGCCGCACGATCTGCGCGCCCAACCGGGCGCAAGCTGCCGCATCAATCTGGCTTTTCGGGGAATGCAGCCCTAGTAAGACCGCGCGGTGATAGCGGTGCAGGCGCAGCGTATCCCCGATTTGCCCGCGCTGGTGCAGGTCAGACAGCGCAGCCGTAACCGCCACATTCCAATCCGCACCTGCAAGGCCAGTGTCGATCACCCGAAGGGTCATTGCGCCGCAACCTCATCCACCCGCAACCGCCGCCCCTTACGGTCAAAGAAATGCCCGGCGTTCAGCAGGGTGCGATCCTCAATCAGGCTCTGCACATGGTCTTTCAGCGCGATTTTGGCGGCGCTGTCCGCAATCGGGCCGTTATCGTCGGGGTCGGTGCGGACCGAGAATAGAACACCGTCCCAATCCGCCCCCGCCTTATCGAAAAGCTGTGCCATGTCAGACCAGATCAGATCCGACCCCATCACATGAACATGGCTGGAGCGGAGCGGCCGCACGGTATGGTCTTCGATTTTCACCAGCACGATCAATGCGGTGAAGGCCCCGATGCGGGAAATTTCGTCACGGATCCAGTCGTCAAAAAGGCTAGGGCGGGGGGTCATCTTAAACCTCGACAAGCGGAAGTTCGGGAATGTCACGTTCCATCAGGCCCAGGAAGGGCGTCCCGCGGTCGGCCGCGTGCCAGGCTTCGAAATCGGCCAGAACGGGCAGCACGGCGTTGATTGTGCTTGGGTCGGCATCCTCGCGTGTGGCTTGCCAAACCGCCCTGGTGACGGGCGCGAAGCGGTCGGCCAGATCACGCTGCGCCTGTGTTGCGCCGTTGAGGCCCGCTTCGCGCAGCAGCGCCGTGCGGCCTGCGGCAAGGGCGGGCTCTTCTTCTGCCTCGGGGCGGACGGTTGCGGCAAGGCTGCGCAACAGGTTCAGCCGCCGCCACGCAAATTCGCGTGCCATGCGCAGTTCAGCCGTGCGGCGGGCGGCCTCTTGCTGATGCTGCGCTTCGGCACGGTTTGCGTCACGCGCCTGTGTTTCCAGCTGATCCAGACACTCTTTGAACGTGGTGGTCATGCGACATCTCCGTTTGATACTGGCGGAAGAGAGTGGGAGTCGAACCCACCAAGGACTGTCTCACAGCCCCTCCCGGATTTGAAGTCCGGACGCCCCACCGGGGACGCTTCTCCTCCTGACGGGGCGGGGGGTGCCCGGTCACTGTCGCGCGTAAACAGGTTGCGGCGACGTGGGTTTATTCGGCGTTGATCGCCCCGGCGGATGGTAACGCCGTGACGATCAAGGAATTCGAGTATTTCGATGGCAACTTTGCGCCCGTTGTCAACCCGGTCGCGAAAATCAGCGGCGCTGAACAGCGTCTTTTGCGCGTCAAGATCGGCGACAATCTCGACCATCTCGCCCAAGGTGTCGCGCAAGAAGAAGTGGTCGCGGCCAATCTCATGCACCCGACCCATGCGCGACAGGGATCTGAACAGATCACGGATGTCGGCATCGGATTCATGAAGATCATGGGCAATGTCGCGCACGCGGGGCGGGCGAAAGCGCGCCTCACCGGCCAGCATCGGCATGATGCGCTGCCAGATCGCCTCGGCCTTGGGGTCAAGACGCACCTCATGCGTGGCAAGGCGGACCCAAGCGCCGTCCAGCACCACCTGACCGGCCATGGGGGGGGCTTGCAAAAACGCGCGGAACAGGGCGGCAGGAAGCTGCGGGTCAGTCAGTTGGCGCAACCGCTCCAGCCCCATGCCCACGAAATGCGGATGCGCGGCGTGATAGGCCGCCAACGCCTCGTGTGCCTTCGCCATCAAGGTGGCAGCGCGGGTGTGCGACAGGGCCAATGTCCGCCCCTCGGCGCCGATCAATAGCGGCTCTGTTTCGGTTAAAAGCCCGTCCATTCGTGCGGGCGTAACGCCGCGGTCACGGGCAAAAATGGCGGGGTCCAGGTGCCCCGGCGGCAGGTCCAGCAGGGCCCGCAGCACTGTTGCATCGTCGCGGCTGTCTTGGGCGGCAATGCGGGCCAGCCGTTCGGGTGTGCGGCGGCGTCGTTCAGGCGCCCGCAGATCAATCAGCACGCCGCCACCCACCGTCCGCCGGGCGCTGGTATCGCGGATCACGAAACGGTCGCCGCTGATCGCGGCAATGGGGCGTTCGGGCACAATCTGCACCAGCCCCTCGCCACCCGGAGGAATTGGCTGGTCTGACAGCAAAACGATGCGCGCCGGTAGTTCTGCCGCGCCGTGGTGAAGGTGAACGGGCATCCATTGCGTGACCGGCGAAAGTTCCGTCGCAAGAACCCGAAGCCGCGCATCAATGCGGCCTGTGGGGGCGTGTAGGTGCGGCGCTAGGATCATGTCTCCCCGCGCAATCGCAGTGCGGTGAACGCCCGCCCCCGCAAGGTTAAGTGCACAGCGATCGCCGGTATTGCCTTGGCTCGCCTCGCGGTTCTGGGCATGTAGCCCGCGCACCCGGACAGGCAGCCCGCTGGGGCTGACGATCAACTCGTCACCCGGCTGGACATGGCCTGACAGCACCATACCCGTCACGACCGTGCCCGACCCGTGGATGGTAAAGCTGCGGTCGACAGCAAGGCGAAAAGGCGCCGTTGTTGGCCGTGTTCCGGTTTGCTGCGCCGCCCTGCAAAGCCGTTGGCGCAGACCGTCGATACCCGCGCCGGTGGCAGATGAAACCGGCACAATTTCCGCACCTTCCAGCGCCGTGCCAATCAGCAGGTTGGCAATCTGGTTTTGCGCGGCGGCAATCTGGTCTGGGTCGGCAAGATCGGTCTTGGTCAAGGCGACGATGCCGCGCGATATGCCCAGAAGGTTGAGAATGGCCAGATGTTCGCGCGTTTGCGGCATTACCCCATCATCTGCGGCCACAGCCAACAGCATCAGATCAATACCTGCCGCGCCCGCCAGCATGTTGCGGATCAACCGTTCATGGCCAGGCACATCGACAAAGCCGATCACCGTGTCATCCGGGGCGGGCATATAGGCAAAGCCCAGATCAACAGTGATGCCGCGGGCTTTTTCTTCTTTCAAGCGGTCGGTATCGGTGCCGGTCAGCGCCCGCACAAGCGAGGTTTTGCCGTGGTCGATATGCCCAGCGGTGCCGACGATCATGACACAACCCCGGGCGGCGTGGCGGCAAGGCGGCGGGCACGGCCCTGTTCTTCCAGCGACAATGCAGCGGCGGCGCGGGTCAGGAACGGATAGGCCAAGGGGCTGCCCGCCGCGTGGCCGCGCAGCAGCCAGACAAACGCCATGAACGGATCACACGCCACCCCGGCCCCGATCAGCATTGCCGCACCCAGCATCGCCTGCGCATCGCCATTGCCAAGGTCAGCTGCGCGTTGCCACCATTGGGCGGCAAGCGTTGGGTCACGGTCCACCCCAAGCGCGTTGTGGTGGATCATCCCCAGCCGTGTCATTGCCGCGGCATTACCCAGATCGGCGGCGGCTTTTGCAAGGTAGCGCGCCTGCGCGGGGTCGGGGGGCAGTATCTCGCCCTCGGTCAGCATCCAGCTAAGCATGTCCATCGCCTCGGCATCGCCCTGATCGGCGGCCCGGCGGTAAAGCTCGGCTGCGCGGGTGGGGTCTTCGGGGATGCCTTCGCCGCGAAAGCAGGCGTGGGCCAGTTGCCGCTGCCCTGCTGCGTCGCCCGCTTCGGCGGCCAGCATGAACCAGCGCGCGGCAATTGCCGGATCGCGATCTACGCCCAACCCGGCCGCAAAGCACAGGCCCACGCGGGTTTGCGCGCCTGCATGGCCCTGTTGCGCCAGCGGCCCCCAAAGGGCCAGTGCTGCATCGTAATCGCCCTGACGGGTGGCACTATCCGCCAGCCGCATCTTTTCCTCATCTGATGGCGTCGGCGCGAGACTTTGGCGCAGGCGGTCTATAAGCCCGGTCATGGCCGCTCAAACCCGGTCAGATTGGCGCGAAATGCAGCAGGATCCTCCAGACAGCGCAGATCAAGGATGAAGGTATCTTGGGCGATGCGCCCGATGACCGGCACCGGCAAGGCGCGAAATGCTGCCGCCAGCGCAATGACCCGCTGCCCGCTGGCCTTGGGGTTGGCTGCATGCAGGGCAAGCCCGGCGCTGGGGATCGTGTCGGTGGGTAGCGCGCCAGACCCGATCTGGCTGTGGCAATCGGTAACCGAAACGTCGAATTCGGGGCCAACGGCATTGGCCAGTGCTGCGTTTAGATCCTGGGCCAGTGTGGCGATGTCGGCCTGCGGGCGGGCAAGATGGCGCAGCGTGGGCAGACGTTCGGCAAGGCGGTCGGGATCTTGGTAAAGGCGCAGCGTTGCCTCAAGCGCGGCCAGCCGCAACTTATCCAGCCGTAACGCGCGCTTCATCGGGTTGCGGTTCAGCGCGGCTATCAGGTCGCGCCGCCCCAGAATGAACCCGGCCTGTGGGCCGCCCAACAGTTTATCACCGGAAAACGTCACCAGATCGGCGCCTTCGGCCAAGGCTTCGGCAACGGTGGGTTCATGTCGCAGGCCCCAACACGCCAGATCAACCAGCGTGCCCGACCCCAGATCATTGACCAGAGGAAGCCCCTTTTGCCGGGCAATCGCGGCCAACGTGGGGGCCGGAACCTCTTTGTGAAACCCCTCAACCCGGTAGTTTGAGGTATGGACCTTGAATAAAAGCGCGGTATCGGGCCCGATGGCCTGTTCGTAATCGGCAGGATGGGTGCGGTTGGTGGTGCCAACCTCGACGATCTGCGTGCCGGCGCGGGCCATGATGTCGGGCATCCGGAAACTGCCGCCAATCTCGATCAGCTCGCCGCGTGAAATAACGGTTTCGCGCCCGGCGGCAAAGGTGTTCAGCACCAGCAGCACCGCTGCGGCATTGTTGTTGACCACGGTCGCATCCTCGGCCCCGGTCAGCGCCACCAGAAGATCGCGCAAGATAGTGTCACGTTCGCCGCGCTTGCCGCTTTCAAGATCGTATTCCAGCGCAAGCGCGTTGCGCATCGCCAATGTGGCGGCGGCCACCGCTTCTTCGGCCAGAAGGGCGCGACCCAGATTGGTGTGAAGCACCGTACCGGTCAGATTGTAGACCGGCCGCAGCGGCGATTGGCACGCGGCTTGCAGCAGGGCGTCTGCTGCAAGGGCGACGGTTTCGGGGTCGGTCGGGGTGGATTGCGGCGCGGCCCTGATCTCGGTAAGGGTCTGGCGGATTGCGTTGACGGTCAGCGCATGGCCATGGCGCGACAGGGCGGCCACCCCCGCACCGCTGCGCAGCACCAGATCAACCGAGGGAAGCTGCCGGTATGCCGCCCGCCCTGTCATGCCGCTAATACCCTGTCAGAAATGGGTTTGCCGCACCGCGCCGTAGCCCCTGGTCTTTTAGCAAAAGATCAAGGGCCAATGTGGCCACATCATCAGCAATCGGGTCAAGCCCGGCGTCCAACCGCTGATAAAGCACTTTTACATAGCTGTTGCAGTCGCCGCAAACCTCGGCCTTGACGCTGCCGTTGCCGCCGTCCACCTCACGGAAACTGATTTTTCCGGTTGCGGCGCATTGCGTGCATTTTGCGCGGACATAGTGCCAAAGCGTGCTACAAAGCGCGCAGGAACAGTATCGGTTGCCTTCATATTTGGGCCACTCGACGATCAGGCTTGCAGAAGGGCCACCGCCGCAAGTGGGGCAGACACCATCGGCCACCGGGGCCAGGTCTTCGGCGGTCAATTGCGCCGCGCGCATCGCAAACCCGATCTGAAGGGCTGCGGCGATAAAGGCGTGCTCGGCGGCCTCTTCAAGGGGGATGGTGTCATCAAGCACATTGGCAATCAATGCGCGGCGTGTCTGATGATCGCAATTGCTGACGCGCGCCAAGGCCGCCTGTGCTTCGTCGGGCATGGCAATGTTCGCCATGCTTTCGACAATCCGGTCGATCAGTGTGAATGTTTGCGTATCGGGCACAAAGCTGGTGCGGTTCAGCGGTGGCATCGCGTGGCGATGCGCCTTGGTCAGCGCTGCGGTATCCGGCAGGTCGGGCTGCGGCGCAGTACGGGCTATAATGTCCTGCGCCGCCGCCAGCTCCGCCAGGAACTCCAGATAAGGGGCAAGCCCGTGACCTTTTGCCAGCGTATGCAGCCTTGCTGCGCGGCTGGCAAAAAGTGTCGCCGGATCTGGCAGACGGGCAAAAGGCGGCTTCGGGATCGTATGGATCACTGAGGGGTCGGGTTTCGGGTTTGATTTATCAGTCAATTCTTACCTCATGGGTCACACGGACCACACTAAATCCAAGGGGGCGCATCAATCCCCGGCCGCGCTGGTCTGTTACCGTTTGTTGGGGTTGCCTGACACCAGGTCACGCAGCCATTTTCGGTGGTGACGCCATGCCCAGCCGCCGGTTACCTGCCCGCGCGTCATCGCGTTAAGCGTACCACGAACCCAGATTGCAGCATAGACATGGACGATCCAGGCGCAGATCGCCCCGATTGCCGAGATCGAATGTATCAAGACCGCTATGCGCCGCTGCTCGATCGTGAAATAAGCGGCGAAATACTCCATCCAGATCACGCTACCGGTGAGGAACAAGATCAGGATCAGTATCGACATCACCCAGAAATAGACCTTTTGTCCGGCGTTGTACTTGCCTACTTCGGGCAGGGCCTCTTCATCGCCCGAGAGAACGGCACCGGGACTACCCAGCCAGCGGCTATCGGCCTTGCTCCATAGGTTGAGACGCCAGAATCGCAGGAACAAGCCGGCAAAGCTGACAAAGGTCACAACGCCAATCCAAGGGTGAATGAAGCGCGCAAAGGTTCCGCCGCCAAACAGGCCCGTCAGGAAGTAGAGCGACGGATGAAACAGAGCCAACCCCGAGAGGGCAAGCAAGATCAACCCCGCCGCAGTGACCCAATGGTTCAGCCGCGCGAGGCCAGAATAGCGGTCCACCATGACGGGGTTTCCGTCATGGATTACACGGCGACGGGTCGGGATATTGGAATCGGTTGTCATGCCCTGTCCCTTTCCACCAGTTTCTTGGCTTTTGCCTCGTCTTCAGGACTGACGCGGTTGGCGCCGGTCAGAAGGTGATGCACAAGCCCCGCTGCGGCAAAGACCCCTACTGCGGCAATGCCAACGTATTTTGTTGCGCCATTTTTCCAGGTCTCGACCAGGCCGCTGATTTTCGGTTCGGTCGGCAGGCCGGAATATAGCCCCGGCTTGTCGGCGTGATGCAGCACATACATCACATGTGTCCCGCTGACGCCGGGCGGGTCATAAAGCCCCGCTTTGTCATAGCCGCGTGATTTCAGATCTTCGATGCGGGTCTGGGCATATTCGGTCATCTCGTCCTTGGTGCCAAACACGATCGCCTGCGTGGGGCAGGCTTTGGCGCAGGCGGGCCCTTGCCCCACGGCAACACGGTCAACGCAAAGCGTGCATTTATAAACCTTGTTGTCGGCTTTCGACAGGCGCGGGATGTTGAACGGACAACCCTGAATGCAATAGCCGCAGCCGATGCATTTATCGTGGATGAAATCCACAATACCGTTGGAATACTGCACGATTGCGCCGGGGGCCGGACAGGCCTTCAGGCAGCCCGGGTCTTCGCAATGCATACAGCCGTCCTTGCGGATCAGCCATTCCAGATTGCCGGAGTCAGGGTTTTCGTATTCGGCAAAGCGCATCAGCGTCCATGAGTTTTCCGTAAGATCGTGCGGGTTTTCATAGACGCCGGTGTTGATGCCGATTTCTTCGACCTGTTCGTTCCATTCCAGACAGGCCACCTGACACGCCTTACAGCCGATGCATTTTGAAACATCGATCAGCTTGGCGACTTCGGTTTGGCGTTCGGCGGGCGGCGTCACGGTGGACGCCGACCGGCGCATCAGATCGCCCGGGCCGAATTTCAGGGCTACGGGTTCTGTGCCGGGGTTTGGGATCGGTGGAAACATCTCTCATCCTCCCTCATGCGACCGTGTCAGACAGTGGGGTAACATCCACCAGGAACGCCTTGAATTCCGGCGTCTGGGCGTTGGCATCCCCCACAGGCGGCGTCAGCGAGTTGATCGGAGAGGCCTTTTTCGCCTGCCCAATGAACCCCCAATGCAGCGGTAGCCCGACATAGTGCAGTGTCCTCCCATCCACTTGCAGCGGTTTCAGCCGCTTGGTGATCATCGCCTTGCCCTTGACCTCGCCCCGGTGGGACCGGACGCGAACCATCTGGCCCGGTTTGATGCCACGTTCTTGGGCAAGGGCCTCGGACATTTCCACGAAGAATTCGGGCTGCACCACGGCGTTCATGTGAACGGTCTTGGTCCAGTAGTGGAAATGTTCGGTCAGGCGGTAGGTTGTGGCAACGATGGGGAATTCGTCGGCACTGCCGAAAATTTCCATATCGTTGTCAAATACCCGTGCCACCGGGTTGCCCCGAATTGCCGGGAACAAGGGGTTCTTGATCGGTGATTCAAACGGCTCATAGTGCACCGGGAACGGGCCTTCGGCCATCATCGTGCGCGCAAACAGGCGCGACACGCCTTCTGTCGTCATGATGAAAGGGCCGGTCCCGCGTGACGGTGCGTTACCTGTGGGGAAGTCCGGCACATCGGCACCGCCCCAGCGCTGACCATCCCAGAAGACATATTTCTTGCCTTCGCTCCATGGCTTTCCGGATGGGTCGGCAGAGGCGCGGTTATAAAGGATGCGCCGGTTGGCAGGCCAGCAAAAGCCCCAGCTGCCATAGACATTCATCCCCGACGGGTCAGAGTTGTCACGCCGTTGCGACAGGTTTCCTTCCGGGCTGTAGACGCCGGTATAGATCCACTGCACGCCATCGGTTGACCCGTCATCGCGCATTTCACCAAAACTGGCCAGCTGTTCGCCTGCCTTGCGGGTCACCTTGCCTTCGGCATCGCGCAGATCTGTCAGCGCGCGGCCGTTCAACTCCCTCAGGATCTCATCCGAGGTTGGGGCCATCGGGTCGGCATAGCTCCAGTCGATCTTGGTGATCGGGTCGGGGGCGGTGCCGCCGTCTGCTTCGTACATATTGCGGATCCGCCAGAACAGATCTGCAAGGATGTCGATATCACGGCGCGAGTCGAAGTAGGGGTCCGCCGCCTGCCATTTCCATTGGATATTCCGGCTGGAGTTGGTCAGGCTGCCGTCTTCTTCCACGAAAGAGGTGACGGGCAGCATGAAGACTTCGGTCTGGATGCTGGCGGTATCGACGTTGTTGAACTCGCCGTGGTTTTGCCAGAAATAGGCGGTGTCGGTTTCGATCGGGTCCATGCTGACCAGGAATTTCAGCTTGGACAGGGCCGCTATCGTCTTGCCCGAATAGGCGATTGACATCAGCGGGTTGAACCCTTGGCACAACAGGCCCGTGGTTTTGCCCTGATGCATGACGTCAAACATTTTCAGCGCGTCATAGGCCACATCCAGCTTGGGCAGCCAGTTATAACCGAATTGGTTTTGGGGCGTCGCGTTCTTGCCGTACATCCCCTTCAGGAAGCTGACGTAGAACTTGCCGTAATTCTGCCAGTAGCTGATCTGGTTTTCCTGAAGCGGCGTAAACGTCCGCTTTGCCAGATGCGCCTCAAGCGTGGGTTCCTTATCGGTAGGCATTGCCAGATAGCCGGGCAAAGAGGCCGTAAGAGTGCCGATATCGGTGATGCCCTGCACGTTTGAATGGCCGCGCAACGCGTTGATGCCGCCCCCCGGAACGCCGATGTTGCCCAGCAAAAGCTGGATCATCGCCGCTGACCGGATGTTTTGCGATCCGTGCGAATGCTGGGTCCAGCCCAAGGCATACATGATGGTCATCGACCGCTCGCCATTGGCAGTAGAGGCTGCCAATTCGGCCACTTTCAGGAACTTTTCGGGCGGAGTGCCGGAAACACGCTGCACGACATCGGGCGTGTAGGTGGCAAAATGTGCCTTCATCAGTTGATAGACGCAGCGCGGGTGCTGCATCGTCATGTCGCGCGTCGCAAAGCCGTCGTCGCCCAGCACATATTCCCAGGACGAGCGGTCATAGACCCGTTTGTCCTCGTCATAGCCGGTGAACAGACCCTCGTTGAAGTCAAATTCATCCTTCACGATATAGGTGGCGTTGGTATAGTTGCGCACATATTCGGTATGGATTTTATCGTTCGACAACAAATAGTTGATGATGCCGGACAAAAAGGCGATATCGCTGCCGGAACGCAGCGGCGCGTAAAGATCGGCCACAGCCGCCGTCCGGGTAAAGCGTGGGTCACAGACCATCAGCTTGGCCCCGCGTGTGGCCTTTGCCTCAGTAACCCATTTGAAACCACAGGGATGCGCCTCGGCGGCATTACCCCCCATGACCCAGACAACATCGGCGTTACCGATATCCGTCCAGTTGTTTGTCATTGCACCGCGACCAAATGATGGGCCCAAACTGGACACCGTCGGTCCGTGTCAAATCCTTGCTTGATTCTCGATCTGGAGCATCCCCAGACCGCGCGCGACCTTCCAGGTGATCCAGCCGGTTTCGTTAGTGCATGAGCTGCCCGAGAGGAAGCCCATGGTTGGCCAGCGGTTCACCGCGATGCCGTCGCCGTTGGTTTCGATGAAGTTCGCGTCGCGATCCTCTTTCATCAGCGTGGCGATCCGCTCCATGGCGAAATCCCAGGTAACCTCTTCGAATTCGTTGGCACCTGCCTTGCGATACATCGGTGCCTTTACCCGTGCAGGTGACCGGATGTAGTCCAGCGCGCCGGCGCCTTTCGGGCAAAGCGTGCCGCGGTTTACCGGGTTGTCCACATCGCCTTCGATATGGACAACTTCCATCCGGCCGGCGTGGGTTTTGCTTTCGGCGGCAAACACCATCATCCCGCAGGCAACCGCGCAATAAGGGCAGGTGCTGCGTGCCTCGGTGGTTTTGACCAGCCGGAATTCCTTGATGTTTGCCGCATAGGCCGTCTCAACGCCCGCAAATCCGAACGCCCCCAGCGCGGTTCCCGCGACACCGGCGCCGACGCCTTTCAAAAAGGTTCGCCTTGATAGATCCATATTCATGAACTTCCTCCCTGAGACAGAAATCAGTCGCACGATACGTTTTGCAAACTTGTGGCAATTATCGTGCCGATTGCAGGCCTTCCCTTTGTTCAGCCTAACCCAAGGTGAATATAAATCAAGCCACTAGAACGCCCATTTTAATTCGACCTCAGGATCCCTACTTAAAATTACACCTGAAGATCGTGATCAGGCATGGCCATGGTCCCAGTCTTCCGGCTTGGGCAGTTGTTCGAATGTGTGTTCTGGTAGCGGGGTTGGTAAGGTCCATTCCAGGGTGTCGGCGTAGTCGTTCCAATAATTCGCGCGCGTTTCCCGCTGGCCGGCAAACAGGGCGTAAGAGGCAAGCCCGATAAACCACAGCAACGAGATAAATGACAAAATCGCCCCCCAGCTTGAAATTTCATTCCAGTAGGCAAATGCTTCGGGGTAGTCGATATAACGCCGGGGCATACCCTGACGGCCCAGAAAATGCTGCGGAAAGAAAGTGAGGTTGGCACCGATGAAGAACAGCCAGAAATGCACCTTTCCAGCCCATTCAGGATACTGCCGCCCCGACATTTTCGCGAACCAGTAATACAGCCCCGCGAACAACGCGAATACCGCCCCCAGACTCATGACATAGTGGAAATGCGCCACGACATAGTAGGTGTCGTGATAGGCGCGGTCGACGCTGGCCTGTGCCAGTACCACCCCGGTAACGCCGCCTACGGTGAACAGAAAGATGAAGCCAAAGGCAAACAGCATCGGTGTCTTGAACTCGATCGAGCCGCCCCACATCGTTGCCAGCCATGAGAAGATCTTGATACCGGTCGGCACTGCGATGGTTACTGATGCGACCTGGAAAAAACTTTGCTGCGTGATCGACATGCCGGTGGTGAACATGTGATGCGCCCAGACCACAAACCCAAGGCCGCCAATGGCGATCAGCGCGGCGACCATCGGCAGATATCCAAAGATTGGTTTTTTCGAGAATGTCGCAACCACATGGCTGATGATGCCAAAGCCGGGCAAGACAACAATATAGACCTCTGGATGGCCAAAAAACCAGAACAGATGTTGGTATAGCAGGGGGTCGCCACCGCCTGAGGGGTCAAAGAACGTTGTCCCGAAATTTCGATCTGTCAGCAGCATGGTGATTGCCCCCGCCAGCACCGGCATCGCCAACAAAAGCATCCAGGCGGTGACAAATATCGACCACGCAAACAGCGGCGCCTTGAAAAGGGTCATGCGTGGGGCGCGCATGTTAAGAAATGTGGTGATCATGTTGATGGCGCCCAGGATCGAGCTTGCGCCCGAGGCATGAATCGCAAAGATCGCCAGATCCATCGACATGCCCCCATCATGAACCGATAGCGGTGCGTAAAGTGTCCAGCCAACGCCGGCCCCATGCTGCCCATCACCACCCGGTGCAAAAAACGATGCCACAGCCATGCTGGCACCAGCAACAAACAGCCAGTAGCTAAGGTTGTTGAGCCGGGGAAAAGCCATATCCGGTGCGCCGATCATCAGCGGCATGAAATAGTTTCCAAAACCGCCGAACAGGGCCGGAATCACAACAAAGAACATCATCAGGACGCCGTGGTAGGTAACGATGGTGTTCCAGATATGCCCGTTGGGCGTGCACTCGGCGGCCGAGGGCCAAAAGCGAAATCCCTCGGCGCACATGTACTGCACGCCGGGCTCCATCAGTTCCAGCCGCATGAACACCGAAAGCAGCGCCGCGATCAGCCCGATAAAGGCCGCGGTAAAGATGTAAAGAACCCCGATATCCTTGTGGTTGGTGGACATGAACCATCGCGTAAAGAAGCCGCGCGTGCCGGGGTTGTGATCGACGGTGGCTTGGCTCATTGATCCTCTCCTCCTCGGGGCGTGGCGGCTAGAGCATAATGAACTAAGTGCTGCCCACACCAAAAGACCGCCAGACGAGCCGGGCTTCTCAGCGCTTTTTGCAGCGGAATCAATTGAGTAAATAGGCGTTTATTCAGCACCGCCTAATAGGCATTGTCAATACCTATTGGGCGACGGCGGGTTAAGCCATAGCACTTGCACGGCAACTCTTGAGGCCGGGCGCTTACGTCGCATTGTCTGCGTGCCGCCATTGATCTTTCTTGACGGGATGGTTCTTTTCTTTTCTAAAGTGCGGGAATCAATGTATGTTTTTAATATAGTGCCTTGCGGCAGCAGTTTTATGTGATCGATAAGCCCTTATTCGGAGCAGCAGTCATGATTCACCCTGTTATTCTTTGTGGCGGTTCTGGAACGCGGCTTTGGCCCAGTTCCCGATCTGCATTTCCCAAGCAGTTTGCCGCATTTCTGGGTGACCGAAGCCTCTACCAAGACACATTGCAGCGCGTATCAGGGCACGGTTACGCGGCGCCGATTGTCCTGACGAATGAGGTGTTTCGCTTTTTGGCGCAAGAGCAGGCAAATGATATCGGTGTGATGGATGCTGAGGTTATATTGGAGCCCACCATCCTCGATACCGGCCCCGCCATTTTGACAGCCGCGCTAAAGTTGGAAGGGGTGCCGGATGACCTGATGCTGGTCCTGCCTTCGGATCATCTTATCCGTTCAAACGAAGCCTTCGACGCTGCCGTGCAGGCGGGCGAAGTTGCTGCCAATGCGGGGATGCTGGTAGCCTTTGGCGTGACCCCGGATCGACCGGAAACGGGTTACGGCTATCTGGAGTTGACACAGCCCCCAATGCAGGGTTGCGCCACCCCGTTGGCCAGTTTTTCCGAAAAACCCGATCTCGACAGCGCCAAAGAGATGATAAAGTCCGAAAATTTCCTCTGGAATACGGGCATGTATCTGTTTCGCGTGGGTGATATTCTGGCCGCCTACCAAAGGCATGCGGCTGACTTGATCGCCCCCTGCCGTGCGGCTTTGGCCGCCGGAGAGCATGATCTGGGATTTTTCAGGTTAGGCGTAAAAGACTATGCGCAGGCCGAAGCCATCTCGATTGATTACGCCGTCATGGAAAAGGCCGATAATGTTGTTGCGGTGCCGTTCATGGCGGATTGGCTGGATCTTGGCAGTTGGGATACGCTGCACGCCTTTCTGGCGACGGGCACCGATCAGGTCGCGCGTAGCGGCAATGTCACCGCAATTGACTGCACCCGTACACTGCTGCGTTCGGAAGATGAGAACATGCACTTGGTCGGTATGGGGCTCGACAATATTGCGGCGGTAGCGATGCGTGATGCGGTCTTGGTCGTCAATATGGACCGTGCGCAGGACGTACGCCAAGTGGTGCAGGTGCTGAAACATGGCACGGTTGCGCAGGCATCCGAGTTTCCGCGCTGCTACCGCCCTTGGGGGTGGTATGAAACGCTGTGTCTGCGCGACCGGTTTCAGGTCAAACGGATCATGGTCAAGCCCGGCGGTGTGTTAAGTCTGCAAAGCCATGTCCATCGGGCCGAACACTGGGTCGTGGTCAGCGGCACAGCGCGTGTCACGGTGAATGACGATGTAAGCCTGCTGTCGGAAAATGAGTCAGCCTATATTCCGCTGGGTGCGATTCATCGTATGGAGAACCCCGGCAAGGTGCCGATGTATTTGATTGAGGTTCAGACAGGCGCTTATCTGGGCGAAGATGACATTGTGCGCTACGCTGATATTTATAACCGCGCCCCGGCGCAATGATCGTTTGCTGTTACGCGAAGGGCGCAGAGGGGGCCTGATGAATAATCACACCAAGGGCGAAGAAGGCCGCCGCATTCTGATCGTGGTTGAAAACCTGCCCGTGCCACTGGATCGACGGGTCTGGCTTGAGGCGACAACACTGGTGGCGCATGGCTATGAGGTCAGCGTGATTTGCCCCACCGGGCGCGGCTGGAACGCGCTTTATGAGGTGATCGAAGGCGTCCATATCTACCGCTATCCCGCCCCGATCGAGGCCCACGCCGGCGCCATTGCCTATGCGCGCGAATATCTGCACTTTTTGTGGCATATGTTCCGGCTGGCCCGGCGCGTGCGCCGCGAGCGTGGGTTTGACGTGATCCATGGCTGTAATCCGCCCGACCTCGTGTTTCTGTTGGCGCTGCGTTATCGGCTTTTTGGGGTGCGCTATCTATTTGACCATCACGATGTCTGCCCGGAATTGTTTGAGGCGAAGTTTGGCAAGAAGGGGTTGCTGTACCGGGTGATGCTGGTCTGGGAACGGCTGACGTTTGCCTGTGCCTCTGTGTCAATCGCGACGAATGAGAGCTTTCGCCAGATTGCCATTCGGCGCGGCAAGATGAACCCGGAAGACGTGTTTGTTGTACGCTCGGCGCCGCAGGTCGAAAAGTTTGAAATCCGCCCGCCAGACCCGGCGCTAAAGAAGGGCGCGGGCATAATGATGGGTTATGTCGGCGTGATCGGCCAGCAAGAGGGGATGGACCTTTTGGTGGCCGCCGCTGACCATCTGGTCAATGTCCTGGGGCATCGGGGCGTGCATTTTGCCATCGTCGGCTTTGGCCCGCATCTGGAGGAAGTGAAGCGTGACGTGCGCGCACATGGGCTGGATGACTGGTTCACCTTTACCGGCCCGCTCTATGGCGAAGAATTGTTGGCGGTGCTGAATACCGCAGATATCGGCGTTTCACCCGATCCGAAAAACGCGATGAACGACATCTCGACGATGAACAAGGTCATGGAATACATGACCTTGGAAAAACCGCTGGTGCAGTTTGATCTGACCGAGGGGCGGATGTCGGCGGAAGGGGCCTCGCTTTATGCCCGCGCCAATGATCCGGTGGATTTTGCGGAAAAACTGGCGGTGTTGATCGAAGACCCGGCCTTGCGGGAACGGATGGGCAAGATCGGCCGTGAAAGGGTGCTGGGGTGGCTTTCGTGGGATCACTCGATGCCCAAATTGCTGGACGCCTACGACCGGATCTTCAGCAAGATCGGTCAGCGCCGCGCCGCGCCGCAAACCAAAGCGCCCACGCCCAACCCGTCACAAACCCCCCAAGATGGGTCTGCCAGGCCAGTGACCCGTCGTTAGCTGCCCATAGGACCAGATTCAAAAGCGCCAGTGCCAGCACCCAAAGGGTGATTGGCCATTGCGCTGCGCCGGTGCGCCGCGCCGCTTGCCATTCAAACGCCTTCCAGGCGCCCGCAAGGCCAAACAGCGGCCCCGAAGCCCCGATCATCGGCTGCGGGCTGGCGGCCAAAAGGCCAAAGGCCAACCCGCCGCCAATCGCTGATAAAACCCATAACACCAGTACATCGCGTGCCCCAACCCCACGCGCCAATATCATCGGCCCCAACCCCGCGAGCGCCGCCATATTACCCGCAAGATGCCAAAATCCGGCGTGCAACACCGAATAGCTTAGAAACATCAGCACCGGCTGCGCGGCATAGTTGGGGCGCCAATCACGCAACAGCCCTGCCCAAAAGGCACCGTATTGCCATGCAAGCTGTCGCCACCGGGCAGATCCGATCAGGCCGTGATCGGCGGCTTGCAGCACGGCCTCAATGATAAGGCAGAGGGCGGCAACTGCCCAAAGCACCTTTGCGGCGTTGCTGCTGGCAGGGGGGGCGGTAAACGACATTCCGAAAAGCGGGCCTATTCCGGCACAAACCGGGGCATGCGCGCCAAGGCGAGGGCCATGAACCGCTGCATCCGGGCCTCGGCGTCGGACTCGGATTCGCCGGGGTTTATCGGCAGCGCAAAGCGCACCAGCGCGCCATCGGTACGACCCCGCGTCAGGCTGTCATAGACCACGCTGACCTTTGCCAGATAGTCATTTGTCATCCGCCGACCGCGTTGCTCAAACCAGTAATAGACCAGCTGTCTGTCCAGCCCCTTCTGAATGACCGCCCGGTTGACCATGAAATCACCGTAGACAGTGCCGGGAATGCTGACCTTATGCGGATCAAGCGAGAATATTTCCCATCCGCCGACGGGCAGGCAAACCTCGGGCGAGTGGATACCGGACCCCTCGGTCTGCTTGTCGTAATAGGCGACAAACAGGGTGACATATCCGGGTTCGCCCGCGCTGGCGTAGCTGGCATTGATATAATCATCGGCGCGCAGCACCTTTTCAACGGCGGGTTCAAGCGGCTCCAGCAGGCCAGACCACGGGCCAAGATTTCGCGGGAACAGCACAAAGGGGTCACGCTCGGGTACAACCCGCGCTGTCGGAGGAAACAGCAGGAAGGCTGCCGCCACCGCAACCGATAGCAGCGCCGCTGCGGCCAGCCCTTTTGACGCGCCAATCCCCAGTATGCGCGCGGCCTGTGCGCCAAAGCCCTCAAAATCCAGATCAATCGTTTCCGACAGGGATTTGGGGCTTGGCGTCAGCCGTTGCAAAACAATTGCCATGATGAACAAGATGCCGACACAGGCCAGAAAGATCACCCAGCCTTCAAAAAAGTGCAAAAACCCTTCGGCCTGTTCAATACCATAGCTATTGACCATGACCCCGATCACCCCGATGCGGATTGAGTTCATCAGCACCGTCAGCGGCGCTGCGGATAGCAAAAGCACAAGTTTATGCCAAAGCGGGCCGCGGTAGAGAATGGCGAACAGGTAGGAAAATGACAGGATCGGGAACAGATAGCGCAGCCCGGAACACGCCTCGGCCACCTGAAGCTTATAAATCCCGAGGTCGATAACGTTGCCTTCCAACAACACCGGCACACCCATCAGCGCCACGAACCAGACCCCGATTTCGGAGGAAACACCCTGCAAGAAAATCGACAGCTTCCAATAGACGAACTGCGGCAGTGGCAGCATGAACACCAGATGCACAACCGGCAAAAAGTGATACCGCCCCTGTGCCCAACCAAAACCCGTCAGCATGACCCCGCCAACCCACAGGATCAGCCCGTAGGTCACGATATCCGGGATACGCACAAGGTTGCCAAAAATACCAACCGCAAAAGCAATCAGCAGCAGCGCGATGCCGGGCAACCGGTTCACCGGGGTGCCCGTTGCTGCGGGGGGGCGGGCGCGCAATTCGCGCAAGAACAGGTAAAGTGAAATCAGCGGGATCAGGGGGCCATGACTATATTCCGGGGTAATCCATGCGCGCCCCAGCGAAATCAATCCGATCCAGTAAATCGGCACTGCGGCAAGAATCAGCAACGCAAACCACGCAAGACCCGGCAGGTTTACCCTGGCCGGAAAGATGGCGGAGATGTTGTTATCGGATAGCGACATAGACACACCCTTCGGGCCTGACGTGGATTTGGGGGGTGGCCTGACCCCCGCACATCCATTCATGCTACGATATTTATTGATCTTGCGCGACCTTTGGCGACCTTACCGCGTCCAGCTGAAATCGCGGCTGAGCGAGACGAAAACCTCTTCTGATGTTGCACGCCCGACAGTTTCTTCGTCGCGCATTTTCCAGGCAACGCCCAGATTCATGTCCCAATCCGGTGTCAGGGCTTGAATGTAACTGGCCGATACGTTTGCGCGGTCCACCTGATTGCCGGATGTCTTGTCAATCTGTGCGTAACTGACACCGAATTGGACGCCCGATACGGTCGTCAACTCGTGTCCATAATTCAGGATAAGCGCAGTTGATGTGGTCTGATCGCTATCGTCGCTATTTGCCTTGCGCTCGGCGCGGGCGGTGAATTGGCCGCGTGGCATATCGTGGCGCCAGTTCAGCGCACCAACCATAACCGCATCAAATTCCTCGCCTTTAGTGACCCCCAGTTCGGCAAAAACGGCACCTGTCGGCAGATCCAATGCGCGATTCACGGTGATTGTTGATCTGCGCCCATTCTGGTCGGTGATCGCGACAAAGTCCGCGCCCGCAGTGCCGTTGGGCATGTCAACATCAACCCCTAGACGTGCAGTCGGGCCTTCTTCTGTGGTTGTCACACCAGATTCACGCGTGTCGATATTTGCATACCCAAGCCCCGCCGTCCAACGCGTGCGTTCTGACATGGCGTAGGAAAGCCCTAGCTCAACAGTGTCGGTATCGCGACGGGTCTGGTCTGCATCTTCTTCGTCATAGCGTTCGTGCCCGAATGTCAGCATGCCCTCAGCAACGTCGGAAAGATGTGCGCGTACCGTGGCATCATAGTTCTGTCGGCGCTTGTCGGTCAACTCGGGGTCACTGGTGTCGGAATAGTTGGTGCCGGTAAATGCGGCGGACAGGATCAAGCCTAATGGCGCAGCGGCACCCACTTCTAGCTTGGCGTCGGCGCCGTAGCGATTACGCCAACCGGTTCCGTTCAGATCTGCCAGGTCTTCGGGCAGATCCAGTTCACCCTCATCATCAATGAAGTCATCCAGATCGCGCAGGAAATCGACCCTTTCGCGCCGGTAGTAGGTTCCGAACGCGATGTTGGCATTGGCGGATTCGCGTGAATAGCCAAGCTTTGCCGACGGGTTGGAAATCCCCGAATGGTCGCTGATGCCAGGGTCGTGGCCTGCTTCAAGACCCCCCGCTAAGTCAAAGGTGAAGGTTTGGGTGCGGGTCTGGGAAACCATGCCAAACGTCAGCATCGTCGTGGCCAGGGCGGTATTGCCCTCGGCAGGGGTTTCAAGCGCCAAGTTGCTGCCATATATCAGGCGTTCTTCGAGGCCAAGGTGAAACGTCATGCCGGCCTCTTGTGCGAAAGCCGGCATCACGCAATTCCCCATAACGGCCAGGATTGCCGCGCGCTTGATCAGTTTTTTGCTCACTGCCTGCCTCGTTTCGTTATTCAAACAGTCGCCTTTGCGGGATCACGATCACATCGCCTTCTATCAGCCGTGTGTTGGAAATCCCGACTTTGCCCTGCTCCATCGCCTTGTAGTCAAAGTTGTAGACCGCTGACCCTCGGCGCAACTGGATGCGCTTGGTCGCCGCAAATTTTGAAAACCCGCCCGTTGCTGCCAAGGCTTGCAAAAGCGTCGAGCCGCGCGTCAGGTCGTATTTGCCCGGCTTGGCTGCTTCGCCCATCACATAAATAGAAATCACCGGAACCGCGCGCGCTGTGCCTGTTTCTGCGCGTGGTTCGGCCAAACGGTCAACGCCGACATATACGTTGGGCGGAGTTGCAAAATTGGGGCCCAGTTTTGCTGCCAATGCATTTTGAACCTGCGCTACTGTCTGACCGCTCGCCTGCACCGTCCCCGCCATCGGCAGTGCGATGTTGCCATCGGGTAGCACCAGAACGTTACGATTGAGATTTGAATCTTCCAAAACCTCGACACGCAACAGATCCCCCGGTTTGATCCGGTATCCATCCTGGGCTGCGGCTGGCAGTGCTGCACAGACCAAAGCGGCCATTATAATAAAAACTCTTTTCATCATTCTACTCCGTCAGCCTTCACCAAAATGCGAAGTCGCCCCCAAGGTTAAATTCTATCGCCAATACCCCACCACGGAAAGGAAAAACACTTTTTACATGATTTCCGCGTCATGCGATGCGTTTCAATGTCGCGTGTGCAACACTTTGTCGGGTTCAGTTTGAGGCAGTGTCGGGTAGCTCGGCCAATATCTGACGTGCGCGCGCGAATTGTGGATCGGGGCTATCCTTGGCAAGGGCGATTGCAAGGGTAAGCGCGTTGCGCGCGGCGTCGATCTGTTTCAGTGCGACATAGGTCAGGCCCAGGTGCAGATGAACGACCGGATCGTCAGGCATGCCTTTGGCGGCGGGTTCAAGTTGTGCGGCGGCCTCATCAAAGTTGCCACGTCGGTATTCGATCCAACCCAATGTGTCCTGAAATGCGGGGTTGGCCAGCCCGCGCAGGCGGCGGCTGATAGTATAGGCGCGCGACAGGCTGGCCTCATCATCGCGGTGGTTTGCGATAAGGCTGGCCAGATTGTTGGCGATGATCACATTGGCGCTATTGCCCTCATAAAGCGTTTCATAGATTTCGATGGCGCCTTCAAAATTGCCCTTGGCTTCCAATGCTGCACTTTTGCGCAGCAATAAGGGCACCGAGTCGGGCTTTTCCCGTAGACCCGCTTCCAGGACTTGGTCTGCTTCTTCGGGCCTACCTGCTTTGCTCAGTAATCCGTAAAGCGCCTGAACAACGAGGTCGTCGCCCGGTCTCTCGGTCAATAGGGCCTGCAATTGGGTTTCGGCCTCGGCGGTGTTGCCAGAGGCCGCATCTACCTGCGCCCGCAGAAACCGAAGTTTCGGGTCTTGCGGGGCGGTGGCCAACAGCCCGTCAAGGTAGCTGGCGGCGCTGTCAGGTTTGCCGTCTTGCAGATAGGCGCTTGTGATTGTTGTAGGGGCATCCAGCGCGCCATCGCTGCTGCTATCCATCTGTTGCAATAGCGCAATACTATCCTCCACCCGTTGCTGCCTTAACAACAGCGCCACCTGAATGCGGTTTGCGGCAAACCGGGCCTCATCGGTGCCAATGGCCTGAAGCTGCTTTTCAATGCCATCAGCGCGCGGAAGATCAGGTATACGCAGGTAGATATCGCCCAGGGCCGAGAGCAGGTTGATGTCGGTCGGGGCACGGCGCAAGGCCTCGATCAGCACGCTTTCGGCGGTTGACAGGCGGTTATCTTGCAATAGAAATTCGGCATAGTTGCGTGATTCCTGACTGCCTTGCCCTGAAAGCTCGACCGCAACGGCAAGTCGCTCACCAGCCAGCTCGCGGCTGCCATCCCGCAGGTGTGCCTTGGCCATCAGGGTCAGGATTTCGGGGTCGCGGGGGTCTTGGTCCATGGCGCGGCGCAGCTCGGCAATTGCCTCGCCCGGGCGGTCATCGGTGATCAGCCATCCGGCGCGCATTTTCAACGCGGGCACGAAGGTGGGGTCGTCTGCCAGAACTTCTTCGATGCGGGCGCGGGCGCCGACGTGGTTGCCGGTCGCCTCAAGCATCCTTGCGAGCGTGGCTTTGTAGCCGTTGGTCTGGCTGCCCGGCGTGCTGTCTTTCAGCAGGGTCTCCATTGCGGAAATTGCGGTTGCCGTATCGCCGTTGTCAAAGTCGATCGAGGCCAGGAGGCTGCGATAGATACCGACGTTCGCATCCTCGGAGATTAGACGCACAAGCTCATTGCGGGCGGCGTCGGTGCCTTTGGCTTGGCGTAGAAACTGCACCAGGTTGATATGGGCCTGTTCGGCCTGTTCGGGCTTGGCGGTGGCTATCTGGCTGCGCAGAAACGTTTCTGCTCCATCGGGGTTGCCAGTTTGAACAAACCAGACGATCAGCGCATCCCGGATCGACGTGTTGTCGGGAAAGAGTTTTACCATCTCTTGCAGGTGTGTGCCCATGGCCGCGCTGTCGCGCAATATCGCCAGCACCTTCAGCTTGGCCTGGTGCATTGCCAGGTTGGTGGGGTCTCGCTCAAGGGCGGCATCAATCTGGGTGAGCGCCTCGGACAGCTTTTGATCCCGTAACAGCGCATCAATAATCACGCGTCTTGCGACCGCGTTGTCGGGGGCGCGTGTTTGCACCTCTTGCGCGACTGCAGCGGCGCGGGCGGCGGCGGCGGGGTCTTTGTCGACCAGCGCCTGCCGGTAATCCAGTGCTGCGTTCAGCGCGATTACCATCGTGTCATCGGGCGCAAGTTCGCGTGCCGCCCGGATATGGCGCGTTGCCTCTGGCCAATCCGACTTGTCCAGGGCCATTTCGCCCAAGGCGCTGCGACCTTCCAGATCATCAGGGTATTGTTCCACCAGTCGCAGATACTGGCTATACGCTTCGTCCAATACACCGCGCTCGCGTTGAATTCGGGCATAGGTTTCGCGTGCCAGCCGATGCTGGCCGTTCAGCTTGAAGACATTTCGGAATTCCAACAGGGCGCGATCTGTGTCACCATCGGCCAGCAGTGCCATCCCGGATTGAAAATGTGCCTCAGCCCGCTCTTCAGCGCTGTCACATCCGGAAAGTGCCATGGTTGCAGCCAGCACCAAAGCCAAAATAGAAACGCTACGCCGAATGGACATTACTGATTCCTCTGGTTCATAAAGTCGTGTCGCCAAGGCTACTTGTGTGATTCGACGCCGCCAAGTGACGATTGTGGGGTTGAAGCTGATTTTGATAATGCATTTGAACGACTGTACCCAATATCCGCATAGTTCATCGAAACCAACGGCTATTGTCTATAACGTGACTGCACAATGTGCTGGCATAGCCAGATCGTGACAGAAAGCCGCAAAGATTACATGTAGGGTATGCATTCTCGTGATTCGCTGGCACAAGCCGAAGTATGACGTTCTTGAACCTTGTGCGCGGTTCAATGTCACGATCGGGGGGCAGTCCCGGGTGTGTTAGGGCGTTGATTGAGGGGTGAGTTGTAATTGATGTGTCACAAGAGGTTAGCAAAAATCGCGCCAAGCGAAGCAATGCGATAATGCAGGCGGTTTTCTAGAGAAATGTCCAGTTATGTTGACATCTATACAGAGCATTTCGGGCTCTCGCAGCGCCCTTTTACATTGGTTCCCAATCCTGAATTTCTGTTTTGGTCCGGCGCGCATCGGCGGGCTTACACGATTTTGGAATATGGGCTGATTACCCATGCCCCGATCACGCTGATCACGGGCGAGGTAGGGGCGGGCAAAACGACCCTGCTGCACTATCTTTTGACCCATTTGGAGCGCGATGTGACGGTGGGCCTGATTTCGAACGCGCATGGTGATCGGGGTGAGTTGCTACGCTGGATTTTGCATGCATTATCGCAAAAGACCGAACCTGCGGCAACCTATGTAGATCTGTTCCATCAGTTTCAGGCATTTCTTGTCGAGGAATATGCTCAGGGGCGCCACACGGTGCTGATCTTTGACGAAGCGCAAAATCTTAGCCGTGAATCGCTTGAAGAATTGCGGATGTTCACCAATATCAACGCCAACAGCGACGAATTGTTGCAGCTTGTTTTGGTTGGCCAGCCCGAATTGCGCGATTTGGTGTTGCGTCCTGATCTGACCCAGTTCGCGCAGCGCGTTGCGGCCGCATTCCATTTGACCGCAATGGACGCACCGACGGTCGAGACCTATATCAGCCATCGATTGCGGGTTGCGGGCGCAACGACGCGTATTTTTGGGGTCAAGGCGTGTGCGCTGATCCACAAGGCCACGGGTGGTGTGCCGCGATTGGTGAACCAGTTATGCGATTTATCAATGGTCTATGCGTTCACGGCAAATCGCAAACGTGTGACAGAGTCCCTCGTTCAACAGGTGTTGGATGATGGCGTATTTTTTGCTAGTGGCGCCACAAATTTGCGAGAACAGACCGATGAGCATTGATCCGAAATTTCTTTTGTCGATTTTCGCGCGCCGACTGCCGTGGTTCTTGCTCGTGGCCGTTACCGTTTCGGTCATCGGCATAGCGGTGGCTGTTATTCTGCCAGAGAAATACCGGGCCAGCGCGCTGCTGTTGTTTGAAGACGCGCAAATTCCAAATGAACTGGCCCCTTCGACGGTGCGGACTGGCGCGGCGGAACAGCTCAAGATACTGGAGCAGCAGTTATTGACGCGCCCCAACCTGCTGGAACTTGCCAATAAATTCTCGATCTACAGCAGTACACCGAACATGAATGCAGCAGACATTGTCAGTGATATGCGAAACCGCGTAGAGATTGTCAGCCGCACCGGCAAGAATGACGTTCCAACGATCAGCATCGCCTTCAACGGGCGTACCGCAAACCAGGCGTTTCAGGTGGCCAACGAGCTGGTGAATATCCTCTTGCAACAAAACGTCTCGATGCGGACGGGGCGTGCGGCGCAAACGCTTGATTTTTTCCAGCAGGAAGTTAACCGGCTTGGCGCCGATCTGGATCGTCAGGAGGCTGTGCTTTTGGCATTTCGCACCCAAAATCAGGACAGCTTGCCCGACAGCCTGGAGTTTCGCCGGTCGCAACAATCTGCCCTGCAAGAGCGGCTGGTGCAGTTGCAACGCGAAGAAGCCGCGCAGACAGATCGACGCCGCCGTTTGGTTGATCTTTACGAACGCACGGGCCGGGTAGATGACCTTACTGCCCCGCAAACCCCCGAGCAGCGCCAGTTGCAGGCGATGAGAGCGCAGTTGGATAGTGCGCAGTTGGTCTATTCTGATCAAAACCCGCGGATCCGCGCCTTGAAGGCGCAGGTTGCCGCATTGGAAGCCGCCGTGGCCAGTAAATCCGGCGCTAGCTCTGACAGCGGCACCGGCCCGACGATCTATGATACCCAGATGGCCCAGGTTGATGGCGAACTCGCCTATATCTCTGATGAAAAGAAACAGGTAACGCAGCAAATCGCGCTACTTCAGGCGTCGATAGCGCAAACCCCTGCGAATGCGGCGCGCCTGTCAGAGTTGGAGCGGGAAAACAGTATTACGCGTGGTCAATACGCCGAGGCGGTTCAGCGTCTTGCGGCGGCCCAGACCGGTGAACGCATCGAGGCGCTGTCAAGAGGGCAGCGTATCAGTGTTGTCGAACAGCCCGTCCTGCCGATAGAACCTTTCAGCCCGAACCGTAAATTGATCGCGCTGGGCGGCGTGTTGGGGGGAAGCGTTCTTGGGCTGGGTTTGGTCGTTTTGCTGGAACTGATGAACCGTGCCATTCGCCGCCCTTCCGACATGGTGAAGGCTCTGACGATCACCCCGCTGGTGACCCTGCCTTATGTCAAGACTGACCACGAGACACGGAGCCGTCGTTCGACCCTGGTTTTCGTTGCCGTGGGCGCTGCGGTGGCGCTGTCACTGGCAATCTATGCGGTGCATATGTACTACCTGCCGCTGGATACTCTTTTCGAGCGGATTTTAGGCAAGATCGGACTCGGGTAATTTCTCGGTCCAGCGCGTAGCGGATGACCAAATTGAAGCAGATCTAATCAGCAGAGAATGCAGTAATGGAACGTTTACAATCCGCAATTGACAAGGCAAGGGCGCGTCGCAAAGATGACCGGCCCAAGGGACAGGCTGTCCCGATTGCCGCGCAGCCACACCAGTTGCCCGAGTCGCTGACCCTCGACGCTTGGGCGGGCATCCCAGAGTTTGTTCCCCAACCGGACGTCATGCGCCGTAACCGGGTGCTGACTTTTGCAGGTGGCGGTGAATCGACTCCGTTTGATATGTTGCGCACCAAGGTGTTGCAGCAAATGCGGGCCAATAATTGGCGTCGTCTGGCTGTCACTTCGCCGGGGGGCGCCTGTGGAAAGACCACGGTTTGCGCCAACTTGGCCTTCAGTCTGGCGCGACAATCTGACATCCGCACCCTTATGATTGATATGGATATGCGCCGCCCTGCTTTGGCCCGAACGCTGGGGATTGAACGGGAGGGGTTGCAATTTTCCAAGGCGCTGGAGGGCAGGGCAGACCCGTTGGTGCATATGCGACGGTATGGTTCAAACCTTGCCGTCGGCCTTTGTGAGGCGCCCATACGCGCGCCGTCCGAGTTACTTCAAAGCGACACCGCGCATGCTGTGCTGAATGATTTGGAACGCCGCCTTGATGTTTCGCTGACAATTTTCGACATGCCACCCATGTTGGCAACCGACGATGTCCTGGCCTTTGTCGGTAATGTTGATTGTGTGCTACTGGTTGCGGCCGCTGAGAGCACGACGACCAAGGAAGTGGATATATGTGAGCGGGATCTTGCCGCGCAAACAAACGTTCTGGGTGTTGTGCTAAACAAGTGTCGTTACCCGGAAAACGACCATAACTACGATTACTATGAATAGCTTTCGGTTGTTTTTAAGACGGATAAAACAACCAAAAGCTGTATTATGGATCGCAAACGAGAAGATAGCGATTCTATACACCCTTCGATTATCTATTAACAAAATAAGTCAATAAAGTGACTTTGCTCTCAGATAATTGTATTTTTGCAAGCTTTGCTGCGGGATAGATCGCGTCGGAATCAGTCCCAAAGGTATGGAATTTCATACCGGACCACCAAAAATCCTCATGGAAACAGATATTTAGCGCAATGTGACGCAACCCTGACCTTATGGTATAGTTTACTTTGGTTAGGCGCCCTTGCTACGATCAGGAACCGTGAAGGTTAACAATTTGAGTACGTTAAGTCGTTTTGAATTTGCCAGTAATATCTGCCGTAAAAAGGCGGACTAGATTGATTAGAAACCAGGTTATGAAACTCGAGGTGTGAGATGACCATACACTTGGACAGATTTGCCCACATGGAAAGCGTTGTCAGCACTTCTCATGACGACGTACGGGTGAAGCGCGGATTTTATCGCGTATACGGCAAGCGAGCATTTGACATCTTTTTCACGATCCTGATCGGTCCGGTGGCACTTTTGCTTATCGCCGGGGTTGCGTTGCTGATGGCGGCCAAGGGCATTTCACCCTTTTTCAGCCAGCCCAGGCTTGGAAAAAGCGGTGGTGTTTTTCAGCTGAAGAAGATCCGCACAATGGTGCCCGACGCTGACGCGAAACTGAAAGTGCATCTTGAGAAAAATCCCGAAGCCCGGATCGAGTGGGAAACCACCCAGAAACTGAAAGATGATCCACGGATCACCGCCTATGGTGCATTCTGCCGCAAATCGTCCCTGGACGAGCTGCCCCAGTTTTGGAACGTTCTGAAAGGCGAGATGTCAGTGATTGGCCCGCGCCCGATGTTGGTAGAGCAGCGTTCGATGTATCCGGGAAATGATTACTTTCGGTTGCGCCCCGGCATCACCGGCTCGTGGCAGGTGTCAGATCGCAACGCGTCTTCCTTTGCTTCCCGCGCCCGTTTTGACTCAGAGTATAATAAGAACCTGTCGTTCATGACTGACATGAAAATCCTGTTTCGGACCATACTAGTGATTTTTCGCTGCACCGGTTACTGAGTGGCCGGTGCCGCTGTTTCGAAACTCCGTGCCCAAGGCTGATGTTCAGTTGCGCGGGTTTTGGCGGCTTTTGTCAGCCACGCTTAAATCAGCCACCACGGTAGATCATGCGGCCTCCAGAACGGCGGATATCAGGGCGATTTCGCATCTGATCTGCCGGAATGCCTATGGATGCACGCAGCGTGCTGCGCGGTTGCGTTCTGATGCGGTCAAGTCCAGTCTGGTGGCTGATTGCTGCGCGAACAAGGCTTGCGTTAGTTCCAGCGTCTGGCGTGACGCGGTGCGATTTCACCTCGCCGGATTCGACTTGCCTGTTGATGGTAGTTTAGGTCGATATGCGCGTTAACTGATGATAAAACGCCAAAGCCGCTCCCCCGGACGCACTAAGTGCCGCGTCTTTCTGCCATCCAAACGCGTACCCTTGTTAATCCTGCTTAACGGGGTGTCTCAAGGCCAGAAATTCCCCGCAGAAGTACGCATCCAAAACCGGCGCCAGAAAAGCGTTCGCACAACGCCTGGCGAATATGTGCCGTTTCTGCCTTACTCTTGAATAGTAGCTAAAGCGCTGGCACTGGTTTCAGTCATCGCGAAAGGCGTGACGTAATTGGTCCGTCAGCGGTTTGGTGAGATAGCTGAGGATCGACCTCTCGCTTGCCTGAAGAAATGCCTCGACTGGCATGCCGGGAATCAAATCGACTGCGCCGAGTTTCGACAGCTCTTCTGGTGGAACGCTTAACCCGACACGGAAATATGCCTGCCCGGTGATCGGATCCGCCACCGTGCTGGGGGGGATCATTGCGAGGGTGCCGAAAATCTCGGGCGTGGTGCGCATATCGAATGCCGGGAATACAACCCGGGCACGCTGCCCGACGTAAACCTGATCAATTGATTTCGGATCGACACGGATTTCAAATTCCACACCCTCAGATACCGGCACGACCTGCATGATCGTGGCCTCGGGCGGGACAACGCCGCCGACCGTGGTAACCTGCATTTCGTGGATAATTCCGTCTGAAGGCGCTGTTATCTTGATCCGGGCAAGCTGCTTTTCGATTGAGACGATCTGAAGCACCATTTCTTCGCGTGTGGCGGTCGCTTCGCGTAGTTGGGTTACGACGTCTTCCTTGAATTGGCGTTCAGCCTGAAGAACCTCCATTTCTGCATCGCCAATCGAGTTCCTAATCCCAGACAGTTCAGCCTGGAGGCCCGACAATTCGCCCAGAAAGCCGGATTTGCTGCGTTCAAGCGCAAGAACCTGGCTTTCGCGGGCAAGCCCGCTTTCGTTCAGTTTTCGCGCGCTTTCCAATTCGCGTTCACTATAGCTAAGCTGGTCTTTGGTTGAATCGATCCGCCCCTGCATGCCCTCGATCTGGCTTTGAAGCTGAACGATCCGGTCGGCCAGCTGATCCCGCCGACCTTGCAAAAGGTCTTTGCGCGCGTCAAAAATCTCTTTCTGGCCGGCAAGGTGCCGGTCAAGTGACGCACCGCCAAGCTGCGGCACGGGTTTGGGGGTTTCGATGGTGTCAAGACCAAGATATTCGGCCTCAAGCCTGCCTTCGCGGGCCACGGCCTCGGCCAGACGGTTACGGAAGATATCAAGATTGACGCGCAGCAAAGTTGGGTCAAGCGAAAGCAAGATGTCACCTGCTTTTACAACGTCACCATCTTTGACATAAATCGCATCCACCACCCCGCCGTCCAGGCTTTGTACCACCTTGGGTTTGCCGCGCACCACGGCCTGACCGGGGGCAATGACCGCCCCTGAAATCATCGTGGTTTTCAGCAGGAAAATTACCACCGCCATCATGATGAGGCTAAGCACGGCGCCAAAACGCACAGATGCCGTCAGGTTTGTTTTTGGCGCGATCAATTGTCGAGTTGTTTCTGCCATTGCTTTCATCCGGCCTTCTGTGATGTCGGGCGCATGGCCTGGCGCATGATTTCGTCTTTCTCACCGAAGCGCGCCACTGCGCCCTTGTGCAGGATCATTACCTTGTTCACCGATGCAATCGCACTTGGCCGGTGGGCCATCACAATCACCACACAGCCACGATCACGCAACATCTTGATCGCCTCGGAAAGGGCGTCATCACCGTCACTGTCCAGATTCGAGTTCGGTTCATCCAGTACTACCAATCGCGGCATCCCGTAGATGGCCCGGGCAAGCCCGATCCGCTGGATTTGCCCGCCTGATAGCGGCTGATCGATGTTGCCAATGCGGGCGCCGTAACCCTCGGGCAGGGTCAGGATCATTTCGTGGATACCGGCGATTGTTGCCGCCTCGATGATGTCACGGTCTTTGGCCTTGGGGTCAAACCGGGCGATGTTTTCAGCAATGGTGCCTGGCAGCATTTCTACCGACTGTGGCAGATATCCGACGTGTCGGCCCAGATCCTCTGGGTGCCATTGATCAAGGGTGGCACCATCCAGGCGAACCTCGCCAAGGTCTGGTTTCCAGACACCGACCAACACCTTTGCAAGACTGGATTTACCTGCTGCACTGGTGCCGATCACGCCCAACCCATCACCCGGCTCAAGCGAGAAATTTATCCGATCAAGGATTTTTGTCCGCTCAGCACCACTCGCACGGGCGGGTGCCATCTTGGTTAGTCGAGACACCTGAAAGTCGCCCTTTGGTTCAGGAAGGCGCACAAGCGCGCGTTCAGCAGGTATCAGTGCAAAAGCCTCGCGCAGGCGGCGGTTTGCTTCGCGCGCGCGTCCGATCGAGCGCCAGTTACCGATTACCTGGTCTACAGGTGCCAACGCACGCCCGGCGATGATCGAGGTTGCGATGATTGCCCCTGGTGATACCTCTTGGCGGATGGCCAGGTATGCGCCCAACGTCAGCAGAGCGGATTGCAGCAACAGACGAAAAGCTTTGGAAAATGCCGATATTCCCTCGGATCTATCGCCACCCTGCTGAGATTTCCGTAACGCGAGAGAATGCAGCATGCGCCACCGGCTAACGACCTTGTCCTGCATCCCAAGGGCAAACACGGATTCGGCGTTGCGGCGGCTGCGCTCGATGAAGGCTCGTTCAGCAGAATCCATCGCCATGGATTCGGCAATGGGCTGGCGGGTAATGCGCTGGTTGATCAGTGCAACAACGGCCACCACACCCGCGCCCACGATGGTCAGGTATCCAAGCCATGGGTGGATAAAGAACACCACGCCCAGAAATAACGGGATCCAAGGCAGATCAAACAGGCCCAGAACTGCTGGGCTTGATAGAAAACCGCGCACCATATCAAGATCGCGCACCGGATTGTGCCCGTCGCGGTCGCGCACAACGCCCGTGCGAAGCCAGAAGTTGACGGCCTTGTCGCCCAGTGTTGCATCCAGCCGATACCCCGCGCGCGATAAAATCCGCGCGCGCAGAAATTCGTAGACCCCAAGAAAGATATAAAGAACAAAGGCAATGATGAACAACCCTTGCAGGGTTGCCACAGACCCGCTGGACAGGACGCGGTCATAGACCTGCAGCATGTATATTGGGCCGGTCAGCATCAACACGTTGATGATGGCGCTAAACACCCAGACCTGCGCAAAAGTCCAGTTCAACTGGTGCATTGCTTGGCCGTAAAGATTGCGATTCCGGTTCAGGGATTGCGGCATTGGTTTCCTGCTTTGGCTTCGTTTGATAGCCCGGAAGGCGCCCGCTCAGGCTAATGGTCTCCGGCACTAGTAATAATCTGCGATGACGATACAACAATCTGCACAATAGTGCAGCAATAGTCCCGAATGCTGATAGCGATGTCCTGATATTGTATCGCGCCCTCACCACAGTCCCGAAAACGATCTGTTCGCAATCTGGCCCAGCACTGTTTCAGGGAACTGACGGAATATGGCGCCACACCCGGGTTTGCACAAGTTCACGATACAGTGCCGGCAAAGAATTGCCGTAACCTAGACCGTAGAAAGGCTGATATTCACAGTTTGTGGTCGCATGGCGCATCACATCTACATATGGTTCTATTCTATAGAGCGCAGCCACTTTTTAGGCAGGTTTACGCCGCCGTGTGTTTCGTAAAACATGCGCTTCGGGTTGGATGAGGGCCGAGTGCGCAATGGGAACAGTTTATCGTTTTGTAGAAGGCTTTCTGCCGGCGCAGCAATTTGCCGGTGCAGTGGCAGTTCTTGAGTCGCAGTGCCCCGAAGAAATGCTGCAGGCGCGCCTAAGTAGCGAACGGGTGACCGTTCTGCTTCCTGCCGATAGCGGCCTTGTCCATACTGCGACCGCACTTGGTTATACCGGCAACCTGTCTTCCGAGGCGCTGCGCTATCTGATCGTGAAATCGGCCGAGCAACTGAAAATCTCGCTGATTCAGGCATTGCGGCAGATCGTCTTGGCGCATATCGCGCCCGCTGCCCACGAAGTACCGCAGGATGGGGAAGGTGGCTTGTTGCGAATGCTTTCCGGCGAGAACATGTGGTTGAATAAGTCAACGATCAAGCCGTCTACGGGCAAATGGATGAGCAATCTGATGGTTTCTGACCAGGCGTGCAGTAATGGCTTTGTGCATGTCATTTCGCACATCATCTTACCGGATGCGCTAAGAATGCCCCGGATCTCTTCTCACCCGGACGGGTCTTCTGCACCGCCGCAAGATGAGTTTCGGGCCCGCCACATAGAAATACCGGTTGTTCGTCCCGCGCCCGTGACTTCGCATATGCCGCAGCTTATTCTGGATACGGACGGCGATACCTTTCGCTTCAGCCTTGATGAGCCACGTCGCTGATCCGCCAGCCAAGTTTTGCATGGTCCTCGGTCTGGCGGTCCCCTTGATTCAATACATGGTTTTTCCTGAATAAATACTATGCGTGCGATCATACACCATTAGGATTAGTATTTTAGACAGCCAACTATTAGATGGATATATGCCCATCCAAGAAAATATACCTTTATAGTTGTTTTTCCGATATTAAAGCAGCGATAATTTTTTTCCTTACTACAATGGAATGTATTTGCCCTGATTGTTTTCCCCCCTGTAAACCCCGTAGCGATTTCGGGCTTATGGACTTTGATGAAAGGGTGACTCAGTGTATCCTTTTTAGAAGGCTACGGCTGAATAGGAATGGGTGGGGCAATCATGGCGGCTTCAGACGATTTTGCTGACGGCACGTTGGACGCAGTTTGGCGGATTGAGGGGCCATCTGGGGTGAGCTCTGGGTTGGGCGTCAATACCACGGATGCTTATCTTGCCCTGACCACGCCTGACGGATCTTACGACGTATGGGATGCCAATAACGGTGCCCGCGCGATGCAAGACACTGAGAACGCAGATTTTCAGATCGAAACACGGTTCCTTAGTCAACCTACTGAAAAGTATCAGATGCAAGGGCTTTTGGTTGAGCAGGACGCCGAAAACTGGCTTCGGTTTGACACATATTCAGACGGAAAAAGGCTTTATGCTTTTGCTGCAATCACGCTGGACGGGGTGTCGTCCAACGCCTTCAAGGTGGCGATCCCCGAGAATATTGCCCCTTATCTACAACTGACGCGGGCTGGCGATCAGTGGACGTTTGCCTATTCGCAGGATGGTGTTGTCTGGACGACAGCGGGCAGTTTTAGCTACGCTATGGATGTGACGTCTACCGGAGTGTTCGCTGGAAATACTGGTGCTGCGACCGGTTTCACGGCGCAGGTTGATTATTTTGAGAATACCGCGCAGCCGATTTTAGATGAAGACGGTATAATTCCGGTGATCAATATCGCGCCAGAGGCGTCTAATGATGCGTTGGGCACCCCTACCGATACTCCGCTGACGTTTACCGCAGCAGACTTGTTGAATAACGATAGCGATGGCAACGGCGATCCCTTGACGGTTGTTTCCGTTACCCAGCCTGGCCATGGCGCGTTGGTTGATAACGGTAATGGTTCATTTACCTACACGCCGGCTGTTGGGTTTGAGGGGGTGGATAGCTTTTCTTATACGGTGTCTGACGGCATCTTGACCGATTCTGCTGCGGTTCGGCTTACAATTGGTAATCCTGCTGGCGCGGTTTCGGATGACTTTTCGGGTGCCACGCTGGGCTCTGAATGGGAATTTTCGGGTATTGCGGGGTCTGCGGTACTGGGGGTTTCAGATACGGATGCATTTGTGTCCATCACCTCTCCGGCGGGGGTGCAGGTCAGTGCGTCAGATGTGTTGACGACGCCGCGTCTTTTGCAGGCCATGGCGGATACGGATTTTCAGATCAGTGCCGGGTTTTTGGATGAGCCGGGAACGAAGTTTCAAGAACATGGCCTGTTGGTCGTGCAAGACAGTGAAAACTGGATCCGCTTTGATCTGGCCTATAACGGCGGGTTGAAGTTGATCGTGGGGCTGATCGAAGATGGAGTCACGACCTATCCGCTATTTCAGAAAATTGGCTCGGGGTTGGTGTCAGACTTTCGGATCACTCGCAGCGGCGATACTTTCCAGTTTGAGTACAGCCAGGACGGCCAGAACTGGACCGTCGCACATACCCTGACCCGCGCGATGACGGTGGCCGAGGTCGGCGTGTTTGCGGGCAGTACACTGTTTGACGGGCCGCCGCCGGGTTATGTCACAAAGGTCGATTATTTTGAAAATTCCGCCACGCCGATCGTGAACGAAGACGGTAATGTAATACCACAAGCCCATGCGCCGGTAGCTGGTGATGATATGCTAAGCACCGCACTCGACACGACTCTAAGCTTTACTGCTACTGAGCTTTTGGCAAATGATACTGATGCCAACGGCGACACGCTAAGCATTTCGGCCATAACCCAACCCCTACATGGTGTGGTAAGCGATACCGGTAATGGCACCTATAGCTATACGCCGGCGTCCGGCTATTCCGGCCCAGACAGCTTTACCTACAGCGTAAGCGATGGGGCGCTTTTTGATATTGCTACCGTGACAGTCTCGGTTGCCGGTGCGCCACCGCCGGTCAGCGACCTTGCGTCGGATGATTTTTCCACAGGGGTGCTTGATCCCGTCTGGCAAATTGCCGGACCAGCCGGCGTTTCGGCGTCAGTTGCCGCCAACGCCACCGATGCCTATCTGGCGCTTGTATCGCCTGATGGCAGCAATGACGTCTGGAACACGAATAACGGCACCCGCGCAATGCAGGCGATTACCAACGATGATTTCCAGATTGAGACACGCTTCTTAAGCCAGCCTACCGCAAAATTCCAGATGCAGGGCCTTTTGGTTGAACAGGATGCGGGCAACTGGGTCCGCTTTGACACCTATTCTGACGGTAAAAACCTTTATGCGTTTGCAGCGGTCACGGTAAATGGCAAATCAACCGCGCAATTCAAGGTGACGGTGCCGGGTGGCGATGCCCCCTACCTGCAAGTGACCCGCGATGGCGATCAGTGGACGTTTGCCTATTCGACGGACGGCGAGACCTGGACAGCCGCAGGCAGCTTTAGTCACAGCCTCGTAGCCTCGTCGGCTGGGGTATTCGCGGCCAATACCGGGGCGGCGTCAGGTTTCACGGCGCTGGTCGATTATTTCGAAAACACCGCATCCCCGATCATGAACGAAGACGGGAATATCGTGCCCGTGAACGTGGCGCCCGTGGCGGGGGATGATGCATTTAGTACCGCACATGACAGCCCCCTCAATTTCAGTGCGGCTGATTTGTTGGCCAACGATACCGATGCCAATGGTGACGCGCTAACTGTTGCGGCAATCAATCAGCCCAGCCACGGCACGCTGATCAATCATGGTGATGGCACCTACACATATGCACCTGCGCCCGGCTATTCCGGCCCGGACAGTTTCACCTATACCGTGACCGATGGCACATTTGCCGATATTGGCGCTGTGGCCATTACCGTGACCGCAGAGGGGCAACCACCGACGGAGCTGACATCTGACGATTTTGCGGCGCCCGCTCTTAACCCCGTCTGGCAAATTGCCGGACCAGCCGGCGTTTCGGCGTCAGTTGCCGCCAACGCCACCGATGCCTATCTGGCGCTTGTATCGCCTGATGGCAGCAATGACGTCTGGAACACGAATAACGGCACCCGCGCAATGCAGGCGATTACCAACGATGATTTCCAGATTGAGACACGCTTCTTAAGCCAGCCTACCGCAAAATTCCAGATGCAGGGCCTTTTGGTTGAACAGGATGCGGGCAACTGGGTCCGCTTTGACACCTATTCTGACGGTAAAAACCTTTATGCGTTTGCAGCGGTCACGGTAAATGGCAAATCAACCGCGCAATTCAAGGTGACGGTGCCGGGTGGCGATGCCCCCTACCTGCAAGTGACCCGCGATGGCGATCAGTGGACGTTTGCCTATTCGACGGACGGCGAGACCTGGACAGCCGCAGGCAGCTTTAGTCACAGCCTCGTAGCCTCGTCGGCTGGGGTATTCGCGGCCAATACCGGGGCGGCGTCAGGTTTCACGGCGCTGGTCGATTATTTCGAAAACACCGCATCCCCGATCATGAACGAAGACGGGAATATCGTGCCCGTGAACGTGGCGCCCGTGGCGGGGGATGACCAGTTGTTGGTGGCGGTTGGAACGCTGTTGACCTTTGATGCTGCAACCTTGTTGGCAAATGACACGGATCTAAATGATGATGCGCTTGGCATCGTCTCTGTGACTCAGCCAGGCCACGGAACACTGACCGATAACGCGGATGGCACATTCAGCTATCTGCCTGTGGCGGGCTGGGAGGGTACTGATACGTTCACCTATACCGTGAGCGACGGAGATCTGACCGATACGGCCGAGGTCAGTATCGTGGTCGGGAACCCGGTCAATCTGTGGTATGGGCCCAACCAAAGCTTTGGTGCGCCGGGCGAGGGGCAAGAGTGGATCAATATCCTTGGTAATGTTGCCGGAGATGTCGCCTCGCTGAGTTATTCGCTGAACGGTGGACCGGCCAAGCCGCTGTCCTTGGGCGAAGATACGAGGCGCTTGCACAATCCCGGTGATTTCAACGTTGATATCGCCTATGGCGCGCTTGACGGATCGAATGTTGACGATGTGGTAACGATTACTGCGACCATGACGAACGGGCAGACCTACACCCGCACTGTCACCGTCGATTACGAAGCAGGTCATGACTGGGCGCCTGACTATGCGATCGACTGGGCAACCGTCACAGATATTCAGGATGTGGTGCAGGTGGCCGATGGCACCTGGGCTGTTACCTCTGATGGCGTGCGGCCTGTGGATACTGGCTATGATCGCCTTTTGGTTTTGGGGGATCAAAGCTGGGATAATTATGAATTGAACCTGACCATCACCATGCACGATCTTCACAGCGTTGATCCGCGCGGGCGCGATGGGGGCGGCTTTGCCATTGGAATGCTTTGGAACGGTCATAACGACAGCCGTTTTGGCAATATGCAGCCACATAGCGGCTATGAGCCGGGGGCCGCGTTCTTTTATACTGACCTGTTCAAAAGTCATAGCTACGACAAATTCTCGCAGGTGCTGGGCAAAACCAATTTCAGCCTGGACGAGGGGGTAACCTATAATTTCACGGTCCGGGTCGAACAGGTCGGGCTTTATGATCGGCAATACAGCCTCAAGGTCTGGGAGGAAGGCAGTTCCGAGCCGGTGGGATGGACGCTGCAAACCATTGAAACATTTACGATCAGCGAAGCCCCGGCAACGGGGTCGATCTACCTCAACGCCCATTATTACGACGTAACTTTTGGTGATATCCTGGTTAGTGAAATTACCGGGCGCGATATCATCCAGGGAACGGACGCCGATGAACGTTTGGCGGCCGTTGATCTTGGCACAGCTAACCCCGGTGCAGGCGAGATTGATGTGTTTGTTGGGGGCGGCGGTGCGGATACCTTTGTTTTCGGTGACGCGAACGGGGCCTATTACAACGACGGTGATCCAGCCTCCTCCGGGATCGAGGACTATGCCTTTGTGTGGGATTTCAACTCAGGCACCGATATCATTGAACTGGCGGGAACGGTGGCCGACTATACCTTGACCAGCGATGCGGCTGGCCTGCCCGATGGCACCGCAATCTGGCTGGCGGGACAGCCCGGAGAGGCAGATGAATTGATCGGAGTGTTGAACGGAGTTTACGGGCTTAACCTTTCGTCGGCCAATTTCCAATTTGTCGATCTGGCTATTTCCTAATGTTTTCTTGCCTTAAGAAGCTATCTACGGTTTCATTTGTTTATGATTCGGGCGTGCGTCAAGGGTCGCGCATTTCATCGCCCTGCCTCCCTTGCCGGAGTGCCAGCCGCAGAGGGTGATTTGTTTAGCCGTATCTTTCCAACCCCAAAACATCGGAGAAAAGTTTTATGAAAACTGCGATTCTCGCCGGTGGTAAAGGCACACGCCTTGCCGAGGAAACAAGTGTTCGCCCGAAACCGATGGTTGAAATTGGCGGTAAGCCGATCCTGTGGCACATCATGAAGATCTATTCACATTTCGGGTTCAACGATTTTTCCGTGGCGCTGGGCTATAAGGGTGACTTCATCAAGCGCTACTTTGTCGAATATGGCACGCTCGCGGGTAATCTTTCCATTGACATGGGTAGCCCGGATCCGGTTCAGCGCCATGAGCCAGACCCCTCGCAATGGAAAATTGACCTGATCGAGACCGGCGATGAAACTCTTACCGGTGGCCGTGTCAAACGGCTGAAACCCTATCTTGGCGATAAAACCTTCATGCTGACCTGGGGCGACGGCGTGTCGAACATCGACATCAAAAAGCTGATCGCGTTTCATAAATCGCACGGTAAGCTGGCGACCGTATCAGCGGTGCGGCCACAGGCGCGGTATGGTCACATGCGGTTTGACGGTGATCGGGTAACCGCGTTTGAAGAAAAACCGCAAACCGCTGAGGGCTGGATCAACGGCGCTTTCTTCGTGTTGGAGCCGCAGGTCTTTGACTATATCGAAGGTGATCAGGTGATGTTTGAACATGCACCGTTGGAAAACCTTGCGCGGGACGGGCAGCTGATGGCCTATCGCCACGAAGGTTTCTGGGCGGCGATGGATACGCTTCGTGACAAGCATGTGTTGCAAAAGCTCTGGGATTCCGGCGACCGCCCCTGGGCCGTGTGGGAGAAATAAGATGCGTGTAATGGTGACAGGCCACCGCGGCTATATCGGTACCGTGCTGACGCCGATGCTGAAAAGCGCGGGGCACGAGGTGATGGGTATTGACAGCGATCTTTATGAGCGCTGCACCTTTGCGCCGGGTGGCGAAATGCCCACGGTGCCGACGCTTCTCAAAGACATCCGCGATGTCGTTCCCGCCGATTTTCTGGGCTTTGACGCGGTGCTGCATCTGGCGGCGCTGTCAAATGACCCGCTGGGGGATTTTCGCCCCGAAACCACCTATGAGATCAACTACGAAGCCACAATGACCGTGGCCCGCGCCGCCAAGGCGGCCGGGGTGGCGCGGTTCGTGTTTTCCTCGTCGTGTTCAAACTACGGGGCAGGGGGCGCGGATTTCATCGACGAAAACGGCGCCTTCAACCCGGTCACGCCCTACGGTGAAAGCAAGGTGAAATCCGAACTGGGGTTGGCCAAGTTGGCGGACGACAGTTTTTGCCCAACGTTTTTGCGGTCCGCCACCGCTTATGGCGTCAGTCCGCGAATCCGGTTTGATCTGGTGTTGAACAACCTCGTGGCCTGGGCCGTGACGACCGGGCAGATCCATATGAAATCAGATGGCACCCCCTGGCGGCCCATCACCCATGTCGAAGATATCAGCCGCGCCTTCATGGCAACGCTGAACACGCCGGTAGAGCGTATCCGCAATGAGGCCTTCAATGTCGGGATCACGGCGCATAACTATCAGATCAAGGAATTGGCGCAGATCGTGGCAGATATCGTGCCGGGCTGCAAAGTGACATTTGCCGACGACGCGGGGCCCGACAAGCGGTCCTACCGCGTCAACTGCGACAAAATTCAGCGCGTGATGCCAGACTTTCAGCCGCAATGGGACGCCCGAAAAGGCGCGCAATCGCTGTATGAGGCGTATAACGCCCAACATCTGACGCTGGAGGAATTTGAAGGCCCGCGCTACCAACGCATCGGCCATATCAAGAAGCTGATCACCGATGGCATCATTGATACCGCCCTGCGCCACACGCCAAAGGCGCTGGCAGAACGTGCGGCTGATCCGCAAGACATCACCCCAGATTTTGCCTCTGATGCCGCACAGGTTTCGTGCATTTCCTGCGGGCACAAGGGCTTGCAGCCAATCCTCGACCTTGGGCTTATGCCGCGTTCGGATGGGCTGTTGGATGTGGCGGCGTTGGGGCGGCGCGAGTCATTGGTGCCGCTACGGTTGGGCTATTGCCCGGATTGCGCCTTGGTTCAGCTGTTGGAAACCCGCCCGGCTGAAGAAATGTTTGGCGATGATTATCTGTATTTTTCGTCCTTTTCGGAAGACTTGCTGAAACACAGCCGCGACAATGCGTTGGAGTTGATCCAGATGCGCGGCCTTGGCGCTGATAGTCTGGTGGTCGAGATTGCCTCGAACGATGGCTATATGCTGCAAAACTTCAAGGAAAAGGGAATTGGCGTTCTGGGTGTGGACCCCGCCAGACAACCCGCCAGTGCCGCGCAGGCCAAGGGCATTGACACTGTGGTCGATTTCTTTGGCACCCGCGTGGCCGATAGCCTGCGTGCCAAGGGGCGCCGCGCGGATGTGATCATTGCCAATAACGTTGTGGCGCATGTGGCGGACCAGAACGACCTTGTGGCCGGGTTTGCCGATTTGCTGGCAGATGATGGCATGGTGGTGGTCGAATTTCCCTATGTGCGCGATCTGATCGACTACATCGAGTTTGACACGATCTATCATGAACACCTGTGTTATTTTTCAGCCGGTTCCGCCAAGGCGCTGTTTGAACGCCACGGGCTCTATCTGAATGATGTGCGCCGTCTGCCTATTCATGGCGGCTCCTTGCGGCTCTATTTTGGTAAGGTGGCCGCGCCCTCTGCTGCGGTTGGCGCGATCCTGAAGGAAGAGGCTGATCTTGGCCTTGATCGTTATGACTATTACGCCAGCTTTGGTGCGCGGGTGCGTGATTTCCGCGACCGGGCACGGCAGTTGATTGGCAGCCTGAAAGCCGACGGCAAACGCATCGCGGCCTATGGTGCTGCGGCCAAGGGCACGATCATGCTGAACTTTCTCAACCTCAATGACCGCGCGATCGAATATGCGGTGGACAAGAACACCCATAAGCAGGGCAAATACATGCCCGGAGTTCGGGTGCGGATCGACGATCCGGCGCGGTTGGCCGAGGATCGGCCCGATTATGTGATGATTCTGCCATGGAATTTCCGCGATGAGATCATCCGCCAGCAGCAGGCGTTTTTGAAATCGGGCGGACGTTTCGTGGTGCCGATCCCCGACCTTGAAATCGTCAAAGGCTAAACCGCAGGAGGAACGCGTGACCAAAGCACCAACCCCTTGCCCTGCTTGCGGCAGCCACCATCTGACCCAGATCTACCGGTTGGATGCGATCCCGGTGCAAAGCTGTATCCTGCTGGATACCCCAGCCGAGGCGCGGGATTTTCCGCGCCGCCCGCTGGTGCTGATGTTCTGCGATGACTGCGGTTTCGTGTTCAACAGCGCCTTTGATCTGGCACAGGTGGACTACGCCTCGACCACCGAAGAAAGCCAGCATTTTTCAGGCACGTTCAACCGCTTCGCCCGTGATCTGGTGGCTGAAATTGCCAGCTTTTATGATTTGCGGGGCCTCAACACGCTGGAAATTGGGTGCGGCAAGGGCGATTTCCTGCAAGAGTTGGTGGCCCAGACCGGCACGCGGGCCTTGGGCGTGGACCCCGGTTTCATCCCGGAACGTTTGCCGGGTGCGGATGGGCAGGACATTGCCTTTCAGCGCGAATATTTCGACCCGGCAACCATTGCCACCCCACCAGATTTTATCGTCTGCCGCCATACGCTGGAGCATATTCCCGCCGTCGGCCAGTTCCTGGCCGATATCGCCACCGTTATCGGCGCGCGCAAGGATGTGGGCGTATTCTTTGAAACCCCCGACGTGCGCCGAGTGCTGGCCGAGGGGGCATTTTGGGACATTTATTACGAGCATTGCTCCTATTTCAGTCTTGGCAGCCATGCGCGGCTGTTTCGCCGCGCGGGGCTGGATGTGACGCGGCTATACGCGGCCTATGATGACCAATACATCATTCAATATGCTGAACCCGCCGCAGGCCGCCCGGTGTTGGCGGCAGAGGACGACCTTGCCGCAATGCGTGCGCTTGCCGTCGCTTTTCCTGCCAAGGTCGCACAGATCCGCGCCTTTTGGACCGATTATGTCCGCGCGCGCCATGCGGATGGAAAGCGCGTGGCGATCTGGGGGGGGGGATCCAAAGGCGTGTCATTTCTGACGACCAATGGGCTTGGCCCCGAGGTGGCGCAGGTGATTGATATCAACCCGTTCAAACAGGGTAAATACCTGCCCGGCACCGGCCACCTCGTCAGTGCCCCCGAAAGCCTGAAAGAGGCGCGGCCCGATACGGTGATCGTGATGAACCCGGTTTATCTGTCGGAAATCGGGGCGCAATTGGCCCTGATGGGGCTACATCCGGAATTGGTGGCGGTATGATGGCGCTTTCAAACCAATGCCCGGTGTGCGCAGGCAGCGATTTGCGGCCAGTGTTCAGTTTGGGCGACGTGCCGGTGATCTGCAATCAGCTTTGGCCCGACGCCAAGGCTGCGCAAGCCGCGCCTGCAGGCGACGTTGATCTGGTGCGCTGTGGTACCTGCGCGATGATCTGGAACGCGGCGTTTGATCCGGGCCGGATGGTCTATGCCCCCGGCTATGAAAACGCCTTGCACTTTTCCCCGCGGTTTCAGGAATTTGCCGAACGGCTGGCAGCGGGGCTGGTGGCGCGGCATGGGCTGGCGGGGAAACACATCGTCGAAATCGGCTGTGGCGATGGGCATATGCTGGACCTGATGGCGCAGAACGGCGTGGCAACCGCGACCGGGTTTGACCCGTCAATGCAGGGAAAACCCAGCCCGTTTACCGGGCGTAAGGGGGTTTCCATCGTGCCTGAATACTTCCGCTCGGATCAACTGAACCGGCCTTTTGACGCCATCCTCTGCCGCCATGTGCTGGAGCATCTTGATACCCCGATGGCCCTGATACGCGACATTCGCACAGCTATTGGCCCGCGCAATGTGCCGGTTTATTTTGAGGTGCCAAACGCGGGCTGGATGCTGGATGCGGTTTCGATGTGGGACGTGATCTATGAACACGTCGGCTATTGGACGGCGCCCGCCATAACCACGCTGTTTCGCCGCGCAGGGTTTCAGCCGCAGACGGTTAACGCCGGCTATGCAGATCAGTTTCTGATGGTCGAGGCTTTGGCCGCAGACCCGGCCCCCGACTTCGTTGCAGATGGCACTGCAACCACGGCGGCTTCGGCGGATGCCTTCGCCGCTGCTGCCAATGCAGAATTGGACAAATGGCGCGCCCGTCTGGGCCGGATGACTGGCCGCGCTGTGATCTGGGGGGCGGGATCCAAGGGTATTACCTTTGCCAATGCGTTGGGGCCGGATGCCGCTGCCCCCTTGGCCGCGCTGGTTGATCTTAACCCCCGCAAACACGGGCTTTACGCGCCCGGGGTGGCGCTGCCCGTTGTCGCACCCGACGCGCTCGCTGAAATGCGCCCGGATCTGGTTCTGATTTCCAATGCCGCCTACGAAGCCGAGATAAGGGCAAAAGTGGCTGCCTTGGGGTTGTCACCCGAATTTGACGTGATCGCGGGATAACGGGCCAAAAAGGCCGCAAACCGCCGTTGAACAGCAGGCTTTGGCGCCCTGGCAGGTTTGAACCTACATCGTGCCCACGGTCCTGCTTATGCCGCTTTTGTCTTGCAGATAACAAAAGGTGCGGTTTCTACTCTTCCACCCGCCCGCCGCCCAGCCCTATGCACAAGGCCACCGCCGGACACTGCACTTAAGGCTTGATCTATCGTTAGGCAGAGCGAAAATGCAGATTGGGACGCCTGGTGCCCGATCCTCGGATGTCGAAACGCAAAGGAGCGTATTTTTGGCCAGTACCTTGCCCATCAGCGTAATCGTGCCGCACCTGAATCAGTCAGAGGCGCTCGGTTGCTGCCTTAGGTCGTTGGCGGCGCAGACCGGGCTTTTCGATTTGGCTGAGGTGATCGTAGTGGATAACGGCTCTCACGTTTTACCACATGATGTTTGTGCCCGTTTTCCAGGGGTGAGGTTGCTGGCAGAGTTGACGCCGGGCCCCGGCCCCGCGCGCAATACTGGTGTTGGTGCGTCTTCGGGTGCGATCCTTGCTTTTGTCGATGCCGACTGCGTGGCCGATGCTGGCTGGTTGGCGGCTATTACGCGGATTTTTGCGTCAGACCCGCAGGTGGGGATACTTGGCGGGGCTGTGTTCATCCCGCGGGCCACTGAACGGCGGACTACGGCCCTTGAAGCATATGAAATGGTCTATGCTTACAGAATGGATAAATACATCTCTCAACAGGGCTTTACGGGGGCGGGTAATCTGGCCGTGCGGCGAGAGGTGTTTGAGGCGGTCGGTCCCTTCGGTGGCGTTGCCATTTCCGAAGACCGCGACTGGGGTTTGCGTGCCACGGGGTTAGGCCATGCTATCCGCTATGTGCCGGATATGGTGGTCTATCACCCTGCGCGCACCTCATTTGATGCGTTGCAACTGAAATGGGATCGGCATATCGCGCATGATTTCAACCGCCTGCGCGATAAATTCTTATGGCGCCCGCGGACCTTTCTACGCGCGATAGCTGTGGGGCTGTCACCCCTGGCCGAGATCCCAAAGCTATTGTTGACCTCTCGTCTGATCGGGCTTCGCGAACGTGGCCTTGCCTTTATGTGCCTGTTTCGTATCCGGTTGCACCGGGCGCGACGGATGATTGGGCTGATTGCCAGCGACTCTGAGGCGGAACTTCTATCACGCTGGAATCGAAATTAGGCGCGGCTTCCGGGGGCCAGACTGTTGCGGAATCGCCGCCAGATCACGCCACTGAATCCGTCTTTTCCGATAACGGACCGGGGATGTATCTTTAGCCCTGCCCGGATCAACCGCCACGCCATGCGCCTTTTACCCAGACGCACCAGCATCCGCGCCAGCTGTATCAGGTTTTTAGTATGCACATCCGGGTAGTGGGCAAAAGCGGCGCGGTTCTTTTTCAGAATGCGTAGCAGGCCCAAGGCTTTTTTACGGGTGTTGGTTGAAATACTGTCAGCGGAAATGAAAGCTAGAACGACGGGTTCGATATCCTCGTAGATCTTGGTATGCTGGGCAAGCCGAGCCGTAAATTCCCAATCGGCATTGGCCTTGGCGCAGGGATCGAACCAATTGTCACCCGGAAAGCACTCGCGCCGGAACAGTGTATTTTGCAGGCTGATCCGGTTACCTTCCAAAAACCGGCGCACCTGATCCTCTTCCAGCTTTAGTATTTGGCCGGGGGGGGGGGCACAGGTAACTTTGCCCGGGCCGTAATTATGTGCGCTATCGCGCCCATAGAGAATCTTGGAGCCGGTAACGACACCGACGCTGTCGGGTAAAGAGTTCATCAATTCCATCTGGCGTTCCAGCTTACCTGGCAGCCATAGATCGTCACTGTCCTGAAAGGCGATGAAACGTCCCGTTGCCGCAGCCAGCCCGGTATTGCGCGCACGCGATGCGCCGCCGTTTTGTGCATGGCGCAGATACCTCACGCGGTCGTCGCCCAAATCGTCGATCATGGCGCGCAAATTTTCGGTTGAGGCGTCATCAACCACGATCAACTCCAGATCGCGGTATGATTGGTTCAAGACACTTTCGCAGGCAACCTTTAGGCTGAGTAATCGGTTATAAGTCGGAAGAACTACCGATACGCTTACAGTCATATGTTTCCCTTGGATTAGTGGAGGCCTCGTTGTCAGGTTCGATGATGCGTCACGCGCATTTTCCAGATCATCTTAGCAAACTTCTGTGGAAAAAGCAGGTGCCATCTGTAAAAGGAGCCAATGATCGTTATGTCGTTGTTTGCTATCGCCGCATACCTTGGGAAAATGTTGTGATATACCGAAGAATAGAATTGGCCCTGCCAAGGAAAGCAGTCAAACGTGACAGATACCAGACAGGGAAAAGACACCGATTTTCAAGTGCCTGCGCGGGGCCAATCCGCTAGTGCCAACGTTGCGAGATGGCCGGTCAGGGTTTTTCTGGTTTCACTTACGGTGCCGTTCCTGTTCCATGTCGGGCCGATGTTGCTATCGGCCAACCGACTGGTTCTGCTGATCGCGGTGTTGCCGTGTGTCGGATTGTGGCTGAGTGGTCGCGCCGGGCGGGTACGCATTGCTGACATTGCACTCTTGTTGATGTGGGCCTGGATAAGCCTTGGCCTATTGGTGCTTGAAGGTATGGACGCCATGCTTATGCCGGGCGGAATCAGTTTCATTGAAACGATGGGCGCGTATTTGCTGGCGCGCTGTTTTGTCCGCGATGCTGACAGTTTTTACGCCATGGTCAAGTTTCTGTTCTGGGTGATTGCGGCGATGTTTCCTTTTACGATTTACGAAACCTTGACCGGTAACGACATTCTCATGCAAATGGCAAAAAGGCTGGGGTCAACCGATAATATCGTCTGGAAAGAACCTCGCTGGGGGCTGGATCGCGTTCAGGGGGTGTTTCCACACCCTATTCTTTTTGGCGTATTTTGTGGCGGCGCCACGGCACTGACATATTATGTTCTGGGCTATAAAACGTCAAAGCTGCGTCGATTGTTTCAAACTGCCCTGGTCACCCTATCTGTGATGTTGTCACTGTCATCCGGGCCGTTGACGGCGCTGATCGCCCAATTAGCGTTGATATTGTGGGATAGGGTCCTCAGCGGGTTTCGGCAGCGATGGGTTGTTCTGTCCAGTATGGTGGCGACGATGTATATTGCGCTTGAAATAGCGGCCAAACGTTCGGTGCCGGCAATTTTCATCGCCTATTTCGCCTTTGATCCCTGGACGGCATCGAACCGACTGAGGATCTGGAATTACGGCACAGAATCTGTGATGAATTACCCGTTTTTCGGGGTTGGTCTGGGTGAGTGGGCGCGGCCCTACTGGATGAGCTCCAGCATGGATATGTTCTGGCTGGTTTCGGCCGTGCAAAATGGCCTTCCGGCAGCTTTAATGCTGCAATTGGCCTTCTTCTCTCTTTTTCTGGGGATCATTTTCAAAACCGGGTTGTCGGAACGGGTGGCGCGGTATCGCACCGGTTATCTGGTGTGTATGGTCGGCTTTTTTCTGGGCGGCTGGACCGTGCATTACTGGAAGGTCATTTATGTGTTTTTCATGTTTTTGCTAGGCAGCGGTGCCTGGATCCTCGACTCGACCGACACGGACGACGCCCCGAACGGGGCCGAGAGGCAGCCCACCGCCCCGCCTCATGTTGGTTACACGCGCCCTCGCGAAAGCATTCCCCAAAATTACTCTCGCCGTCCGCCAGCCCCGTCAAGACGGCGTGAACGCTGATCTTGTTCTCAACTTTCTTAGGTCTTTATGTCAATTTCCCCTGAACTTTCCATTATCGTGGTCAGCTACAACACGGCTGACGTTACGCTGGAATGTCTGCGTTCGGTCTATCGTGAAACCTGCCAGACGTCGTTTGAACTTATCGTGGTTGACAACAACTCGCCTGACGGTTCTGCCAAGGCCATTGCCGCCGAGTTCCCGGATCTGACGCTGATCGCGCGCCCTGATAACCTGGGCTTTGGCGGGGCCAACAATCTGGCGGCCGGGCAAGCGTCTGGCGAATATCTGTTACTGCTGAATCCTGATACAGTTGTGTTGAGGGGTGCGATAGATACGCTGATGCGCTTTGCGCGCGAGACCCCCAAAGCCGGTATCTGGGGTGGGCGCACATTATTTGCGGATGGCAGCCTTAACGCCACATCGTGTTGGCGGGATATGTCGCTTTGGGGCACGTTTTGCTGGGCGGTGGGGTTGACCCGGCTTTGGCCACGCAGCCCGATTTTCAACTACGATGCCTATGGTGGCTGGCGACGCGATACCGTGCGAGAGGTGGATACGGTTACGGGTTGTTTCTTTTTGATCCGCCGGTCAGCCTGGCAGGCGTTGGGCGGGTTTGATCCGGCCTTTTTCATGTATGGCGAAGAGGCGGACCTGTGCGTGCGCGCCCGCAGGCGAGGCGCCCGCCCAATGGTGACGCCTGAGGCTGAGATAATTCATTATGGCGGGCTGTCTGACACTGTCCGTGCCGCCAAGATGCAGCGCTTGATCCGTGCTAAAATCACACTGGCGTCCCGGCACTGGGGACCGATCCGGCTTTGGTCGCTAAAGGTGCTGTTTCGTGGATTGGTTGCGCTTAGGATGTTGGGCTTTGGGTTGCAGGCGCGGCTGCTGGGTGGGCAGGGGCCAAAAGACAGGGCGGCCACATGGCGGCAGATCTGGTCGCATCGAAGGGATTGGTTGAATGGGTATGATGAGGCACAATGAATGCGCATTACCCATCGCATCGGCCAGCCCCCCCCTGCCCGCAGGGTGTCCGGCGCCCTATCTGCGTCTTAGCCAGGTAAAAGTACCGGCCCCGAAGTTCTGAACGATAGTGTCACCTCTTGCCCCGGTTGGAACGGGTCGGTCACATCCTCAAGCACCGCGAACACCGGGCCAAAGGGGGCGTTGACGGTATATTCCATCCGGCTGCCAACATAGGTAGCTTTTTCGATCACCGCCGGAACACCCTCGCCCGCGCCTTTAAGAACCCGCATCCTTGAGGGGCGCACGGCAAGCTGGGCGGGGCCGGGGGGCAGGCCGCGCGCGGGTAGTTTGTGAAGGTAGCCGCCGACCGAGATTTCGGCGGTATCGCCACTGACGGATACAATCGTGCAGGGGATCAGATTGGCCTCGCCGATGAAGTCGGCCACGAAGGCATCAGCGGGCGCTTCGTAAAGGTCGCGCGGGGTGCCGATCTGGGCGATGGCGGCGTTGCGCATCACCACGATCTCATCGGAAACCGCCAGCGCCTCTTCTTGATCATGGGTGACATAGACGACGGTCAGGCCAAGGTTTTGTTGAATCTCGCGGATTTCTTCGCGGACCTGGCGGCGCAATTTCGCATCGAGATTCGAGAGCGGCTCATCAAACAGCAGCACCTGCGGTTCCAGCACCAGCGCGCGGGCGACGGCAACGCGCTGCTGCTGGCCACCGGACAATTCGCTGGGCAGCCGGTCACCATAGTCCGTCAACCCGACAAGGCCAAGACCCGCCATCGCGCGGTCGCGGGTGTCGGCCTTGTTGAAGCCCGAGAACTTCAGCCCGTAACTGACGTTTTCAAGCACGGTCATATGCGGAAACAGCGCATAGCTTTGAAACACCATCGACACGTCGCGGTCGGTTGCGGGTAGCGTGGTTACGTCTTTATCACCGATGAAGATCTGGCCCCGCGTTACCATTTCCAGCCCCGCGATCATCCGCAGCGTGGTGGTCTTGCCGCACCCCGAGGGGCCCAGAAGCGTGACCAGTTTACCCGGTGCAATCTCCAGATCGACGTTATCGACCGCGACAACCTTGCGGCCGTAAACCTTGGACACGCTGCGGAAGCTGACCGAGGCGGCCTTGGCGTGCACACCGGCTTTCAGGGCTTCGGTCATGTCAGGCTCCTTTGGTGTCATGGCTGGTGCGGCGCCCGATCTTCGTGCGACCGACCAGAATTTGCAAAAGCCCGACCGCCGCCAGCATGACAAAGATCAGCGCGGTGGAATAGGCGATGGCAAGGCCGTAGTCGTTATTTTCAACCCGACCGATGATATAGCTGGTGGCCATGTCGTAGCGCGCCGACACAAGGAAAATCACTGCCGAAATGGCCGTCATCGCCCGCACGAAACTATAGACCAGTGCCGCAAGAATCGCTGGACGCAGCAGCGGCAGGATTATCCGGCGGAAGGTTTGCCACGAATTTGCCCCCAGCGTCAGCGAGGATTCGTCCAGCGATTTATCCAACTGCGACATCGAGGCGATACCCGCGCGCACCCCCACCGGCATATTGCGGAACACAAAGCTTACAATCAGGATCAACCCGGTACCGGTAATCTCGATCGGGGGGACGTTGAACGCCAGAATGTAGCTGACGCCGATTACCGTGCCGGGAATGGCGAAAGACAGCATCGTGCCAAACTCAAACGCCCGTTTTCCGGCGAATCGTTGCCGCGTCAGCAGATAGGCGGTGATCAGGCCAATGGCGGCAGTCAACGGCGCCGCGAGGGTCGAAATCACCAGCGTGGTAAAGAAACTGCCCCACGCCGAACCCGTCCAGCGGATGCCACTATCGTCAAGCGAGACCCTGAAGGCGGTGACATAGTGTTTGAGGGTGATCGTATTATTCACCCCCCAAAGCTGCACGACCGACCCGTAAAGGATCATCCCGTAAATCACCACGGTGAACGCAACCCATAGCGCCGCGATGACATAGACAGGGATCGCCAGCCCGGCGGGCATGGCCGGGTGCACCCCTGCATCGCCCTTGCCGGTGACGGTGGTATAGCTTTTGCGGCCCAGCCAGAACCGTTGCAGATAAAACGCGCCCAGCGTGAAGGTCAAAAGCACCATCGCCAGAATCGCCGCGCGGCTTTGGTCATATTGCGCGCCGACGATGGCAAAAAAGATCTCGGTCGAAAGCACGTCAAAGTTGCCGCCCAGCACCAGCGGGTTGCCAAAATCGGCCATGGATTCGATGAACCCCAGCAAGAAGGCATTGGCCAGGCCGGGGCGCATAAGCGGCAAGGATATGGTGCGGAAGGTCTGCCAGCGGTTGGCGCGAAGCGTCTGGGCGGCCTCCTCCATTGACGGGCTGACGCCTTCGACGACACCGATCAGCACCAGAAAGGCGATGGGGGTAAAGGCCAGAACCTGCGCGATCAGAATACCGGGCATACCGTAAACCCAGCGCGTGGGGCGGATACCGAACAGATCTGCAGTCCAGGTGGTAATGGCGCCCGAAAGGCCGAATAGCAGGATGATGGCCAGACCGATGACGAAGGGCGGGGTGATGATCGGCAGCACCGTCAGCGCCCGAAGTGCGCCTTTGTAGCGAAACCCCGACCGCGTCAGCACCAGCGCGAACACCAGCCCCAACAGCGTGGTCAGCACCCCCACCAGCACCGCCAGAAACAGCGAATTCCACGCCACACCGCAGCGCGTGCCGCTTAGGCAGCCCAGCCCCCAGATCCGTTCGGAAAACATCTTTCCGAAAAATTCGCTCAGCGAATAGCCACCGCCCTGAACCGCGAAAGCCGACATCATCATGATGAAAATCGGGTAGAATACAAAGATCGTGACCACCGCGATCACGCCGCCAATCGCGCCTGTGACAAACACATCGCCGCCGACCGCACCCCGCGCGGCAATGCCTTGGGTAAACAGAAACAAAAAGGCCGACGCGGTAATCAGCGCGCCGTAGCCCATGCCGAACTGACGGGTTCCCAGCGGGCCAAACAGCGCCTCTAGCCAAGGGGCGGTCCAGCCGTGCAAGCCAATGCCCAACCCCTGCGCCACCAGCCACGCAAAGCCAAAACCCCCGGCAAGGATCAGTACGCGGGCATAAAGGGGGTCGGTCTTGCGCCGCCCGATCACCATGAACGGCGCAGCCATCGCCAAAAGCATCGGCGCCAGCCACAGCTTTTGCCCCATCGCCACCAGAACCGCGGCGGGGGCATAGTCAGGGTCGGTTGGCCAGCCGCGCGACAGCCAGGCGAACCGCCAGAACGCTTCGACCCCATACCAAGGAAGAAGGGCGATACCGACCCACCCGGCGATGATCCAGAAGATCAGAACCGGGTAAGTGGTTTTTTCAGGGGCGAGGGTCCGCAAGGGGATTATTGCGGCAGGGTGGAGACTTCGTTATCCCACTTTTCCAGCAGGCGGCGGCGTTCATCGCTGGCGCCGTATTTCTTGAAGTCATAATCGATCAGCTTGATTGCCGACATATCCGGCGCAAATTCCGATTTCGCGGCGTTCACGTTTGACATCACCTGAAACGCATTGACCTGAAGCGCCAGATCCTGGGCCTCTTTGGTCAGCGCCCAGTCATAGAACTTTTTGGCCGCGTCCATGTTGCGTGCGCCCTTGATGATCGACATTGAACCAATCTCATACCCGGTGCCTTCGCAGGGGGCGACGCTGACAATCGGAAAACCCGCTACGGTTTGTGCGACCGCATCATGCAAAAACACGATGCCCACCGTGGTTTCGCCCTGTCCAGCAGCCTTGATCGGCGCGGAACCGGATTTGGTGTATTGGTTCACATTGGCATGAAGGCGCTTCATATAGTCAAAGCCCTTATCTTCGCCAAAAAGCTGCACCATAGTGGCCAGCATCGTATAGGCGGTGCCCGAGGAATTGGGGTTGGCAATCTGGATCTGGCCCTTGAATTCGGGCTTGGTCAGGTCTTCCCAGCATTTCGGTTCGGGCAGATTGTTGGCCGCCAGCAAGGTCGTGTTATAGCCAAAGCCCAACGCGCCGGAATAAACGCCGATGGTTTTATCATTCGCCGCTTTTGCCTGCGCAATGGCCCATGGGTGCAACTGGTCCCGCATCGGCGAGATATAGGGTTCGGTCAGGTCTTCTTCGGCGGCCTGCAGATGCGGATCCCCCGTGCCGCCCCACCAGATATCGCCTTTGGGGTTCGAGGATTCAGCTTTGATCTGGGCATAGGTCTCGCCCGAGGATTTGCGCGTCATGTCCACGGTGATGCCCGTCGTCTCTTCAAAGGTGCGGGCCATGATCTGGCACCACTCCTCTTGCGGCGAGCAATAAAGGCTTAGCCGTTCGGCCTGAGCCGCCTGCGCACCAAGCGCCAGAGCAAGCGCCGCTACGGAAACGCCAAGAGCGTTCTTTGTCATGGTATCCTCCCCAGGATGATGAAACATCTAAGTCGCGTGATTTTGTTACGCATTTCATGGAAGCCTATTGCCATCTGCGCATAACTGGCAACAGAATTCGACCAAATGACAGCAAAGTACGGGCATACGACAAAGCGTGCCCCAAGATAGAAGCAGGAAGACACCTTGGAGACAACCAGCCCCCTTTTGTTTGTATTGCATGTGGCTGGCGCCGCCGCCCTGCTGATCTGGGCGGTGCGGTTGGTGCGCACCGGGGTCGAGCGGGCATTTTCCGTGCAACTGCGGCGCTGGCTACGGCGGTCATCGGAAAGCCGGCTGATGGCGGCGGGAACCGGTGTCATCGCGGCGGTAATGTTACAAAGCTCAACCGCGGTGACGATACTGGTGGCAAATTTTGCCGCCAGCGGCACGATTGTGGCCTCTGCGGCGCTGGTGATGCTGTTGGGCGCAGATCTGGGGTCGGCAGTGGTGGCGCAGATCTTGCTGGTGCGGCAAAGCTGGCTGGTGCCGGTGCTGCTATTGCTGGGGGTTGTGTTGTTCTTGCGCGGGCAGGACCGCCGTATACGTCAGGTTGGCCGGATACTGATTGGCCTGTCGCTGATTTTCGTATCGCTGGACATGATCCGGGAGGCGACCGAACCGCTGCGCGACAGCCCCGGCATGGCAACCGCCATGGGGTATCTGGGGCGCGATCTGCTGACGGCGTTTGTGCTGGGGGCGCTGTTTGCCTGGGTGGTCCACAGTTCGGTTGCGGCGGTGCTGCTTTATGTGACGTTGGTGCTGCAAGGGGTGATGCCCGTGCCCGCGGCGGTGGCGATGGTCCTGGGTGCAAACCTGGGCGGATCGTTCATTGCCTATGTGTTGACCCTGGCGCAACCCTTGGAGGCGCGGCGGGTGGTGGTTGCCAATCTGGTGCTGCGCGGCGGTGGGGCTGCGCTGGTGCTGGGTTCGATCTTTGTGTTCAACCCGCCGTTGGACTGGCTGGGGGCAACCCCCGCACGGATAGTCATCAATCTGCATTTGGCGTTCAATCTGGTGCTGGCCCTGGCGTTGATACCGCTGGCCGGGCCTGTTACCCGCGCCGCCACCGCACTACTGCCGCCCAAACCTGACCCGGCAGCGGCGCTACAGCGGGTGTCGGCGCTGGATCCCGTTGCGCTGGACATACCCGACCGTGCAATCGCCTGCGCCGCCCGCGAAGTGTTGCGCATCGGAGAAGAGATCGAGGCGATGCTGCGCTCGGCCATCAATATGTATGACCATTGGGATGACGCCACCGCCGCCGCCATTGAGGCGCAACAAAAGGCCGTGGACCGGATGCATTTTGAAACCAAACTGTATCTGGCACAGATCAATCGGGCCAAGCTTGATGAAGAAACAGCGACACGAAGCATTGATCTGTCAACGATCGCCATCAACCTTGAGGCGGCAAGCGATGCGATTGCCCGCTCGATGCTGGGGCTTGCACGGCGGTTGCACCTGGGCGGGGTCGCGTTTTCTGATGCTGGCTGGCGTGAAATCCGCGATTTTCATGACCGAGTGCTATCCAATGTGCAACTGGCGCTGAACGTGCTGATGACGTTGGAGCCTGATGCCGCGCGCGAACTGGTGGCCGAGAAAGAGGCCGTCCGCGATATTGAGCAGGCGCTGCAGCGCTCGCATCTGGGGCGGCTGCAACAGGGGCTGGCAGAAAGTATCGAGACGTCGAACATCCATCAAGAAACGCTGCGCGCGCTGAAAACGGTGAACACGGCGTTTTCGATGGCGGCCTACCCTATTCTGGCGGAATCGGGGGATTTGCTGTCCAGCCGCCTGTCGGGGGCCGCCCGTTAGTCGGCGGCCAGCAGCGCGGCCAACCCGGTGCGGTAATCGGGGTAGCGCAGGGTCACGCCCAGTTCATCCTTGATCAGGGTATTTCGAACGCGCTTTGATTCAGCGTAAAAGCTGCGCGCCATCGGGCTCATCACGGCGGCGTCATAGGCTATGGCGGGGGGCAGCGGCAGGCCTAAAAGTGTGGCGGCATGGGCCAGCACATCCTCGGGGGGGGCCGGGTCATCATCGCAGACGTTATAGATCGCGCCGGGGCGGGGCCGCGCGATGCTGGCCGCCAGTGTCGCGGCGATGTCGTCGACATGGATCCGCGAGAACACCTGACCCGGTTTGATGATGCGGCGCGCGGTGCGATCGCGGACCTTTTCAAACGGGCCGCGACCGGGGCCGTAGATACCCGCCAGCCGGAAGATATGAAGCGGTAGCCCCGCGCTTTCGGCCAGCCTCTGCCAGGCGGATTCAGCCAACACACGGGCCCGGCCACGGTTGGTCGTGGGGGTCAGGGGCGTTGCCTCATCAACCCAGCCGCCCTGATGGTCGCCATAAACCCCGGTAGTTGACAGATAGCCCAGCCATTCCAGATGCGGTGCGGCGGCGGTGATGGCGGCAGACTCGGCCTCCAGCACCGGATCACCTGAGGGGCCGGGCGCAACCGAGGTCAGCACATGCGTCGCACGCGCCAGATGGGGGGCCAGCGGCGTGCCGGGCCAGATCACCGGCTGAACCCCGTCAGCGGCCAGCGCCTTGGCGCGGCCTTGCGTGCGGGTGGTGCCAATCACCTGCCAGCCCTGCGGCTGCAACACCCGCGCAAGTGCTGCCGCCGAATACCCATGGCCCAGTGAAAGAAGCGTTTTCATCGCGGCGCCTTTCTGCCCAATCCTGCCGCGTTGATAGCGCACGGGGTCTGTCATCACAACGTCACTTGAAAGGGGGGCGTCAAGGTGGCAGGTTTCGGCATGGAAACGATAAATTCTTTGAAATCCTGGGCCGAGGCCGCGCCGCAGCTTATTGCCGTCGCCATGGGCCGGGTGCCTGCCGATCTGGTGATCCGCGGCGGGCAATGGGTCAATGTTCACACGCGCGAGGTGCTGCCGGGCCATGATGTGGCGGTAGTGGCCGGGCGGTTCGCCTATATCGGGCCGGATGCGGGCCATTGCATCGGCCCCGACACCAAGGTGATCGAGGCCGAAGGCCGCTATATGATCCCCGGTCTGGTCGATGGGCATATGCATATCGAAAGCGGCATGCTGACCCCGGCAGAATTTGCCGCCGCCGTCATTCCGCATGGCACCACAACGATGTTCACCGACCCGCACGAAATTGCCAATGTGCTGGGCCTTTCCGGGGTGCGGATGATGCATGACGAGGCCGCATTGCAGCCCGTCAACATCTTTACCCAGATGCCTAGCTGCGCCCCCTCGGCGCCGGGGCTTGAGACGACGGGCTTTGAGATTTCCGCCGAGGATGTGGCCGAGGCAATGGGCTGGCCCGGCATCATCGGTCTGGGCGAGATGATGAACTTCCCCGGTGTGGTGGCGGGCGATGCCAAGATGCTGGCCGAAATGGCCGCCACGATGCGCGCGGGCAAAACCGTGGGCGGCCATTACGCCAGCCCCGATCTGGGCCACCGCTTTGCCGCCTATGTCGCGGGCGGCGCCGCCGACGACCACGAAGGCACCTGCGAGACCGATGCCATCGCGCGCGTGCGCCAGGGGATGCGGTCAATGATGCGGCTGGGGTCGGCGTGGTATGATGTGGAAACGCAGATCACGGCGGTGACGGAACGCGGCCTTGATCCGCGCAGCTTTATCTTGTGCACTGACGATTGCCACTCTGGCACGCTGGTGAATGAGGGACATATGAACCGCGTTTTGCGCCACGCAATCGCCTGCGGTTGCGACCCGCTGATCGCGCTTCAGATGTGCACGATCAACACCGCCACCCATTTCGGGCTTGAACGCGAATTGGGCAGTATCACGCCGGGGCGGCGGGCGGATATGATCCTGACCTCGGATCTGCGCACGCTGCCGATTGAGCAGGTGATCGCGCGCGGCGTGACTGTCGCAAAAGATGGGGTGCTGAAGGTGCCCTGCCCGCATTACGACTGGCCCGCAGCGGCGCGGCAAACGGTGAACCTTGGCAAGCGGCTGACGGCGGACGATTTTGCAATCCGCGCCCCCGGGGGCGCCAATACCGTTACCGCGCGGGTGATTGGCGTTGTTGAGAATCAAGCACCAACCAAGGCGCTGACCGCAGAGTTGGGCGTGGCCGAGGGGCTGGTATCCGCCGACCCCGCCATTGATATCGCCCAGATCGCGCTGGTGGAACGGCACCGGGGCACCGGCGGGGTGGTCAACGGGTTTGTGTCGGGCTTTGGCTATCAGGGGCGCATGGCGATGGGCTCTACCGTTGCGCATGACAGCCACCACATGATCGTGGTTGGGACCGACCGCGAAATGATGGCCGCCGCGGCGAACCGTCTGGGCGAGATGGGCGGAGGCATCACGGTCTGGAAGGACGGGGCGGAAATTGCCGCCGTGCCGCTGCCGATCGCCGGGCTGATGTCGGACGCCCCTGCCGCCAAGGTGGCCGCTGCCGCGCAGCGCATGGTGGCCGCGATGGCCGAATGCGGCTGCTCCCTGAACAATGCCTATATGCAGCACAGCCTGTTGGCGCTGGTAGTGATCCCTGAAATACGGATCTCGGATCTGGGGCTGGTCGATGTGACACGGTTTCAGCTGACCCCGCTGTTCAAAGAACCGGGCGAGGCATGACGCCCCGCCCCGCTGACGTTTCGGCCATGGAAGAAAATCAAATGAACACGACCGAACATCTGACAATAATGACCCCGCCCCCGGCCACCCCCGAGATTTTCACAGACCCCGCCGAGGCGGTTGCGCGGCTACAGATACTTTACCAACAAGCAACCGGGTTTTTGCTGGAAAAGTTCAATGAAACCCTGCGCTCTGGGCGGCCTTTGGCGCGGTTTCGGGCCTATTACCCCGAGGTTCGCTTAACGACGACTAGCCATGCCAAGTCTGACAACCGTCTGTCGTTTGGCCATGTTGCGGCACCGGGCACCTATGTGGCCACAATCACCCGGCCGGACCTGTTTCGCTACTATCTGGAACAGCAGTTGGGCCATCTGATGCATAATCACGGGGTGCCGGTACAGGTGGGTCTTTCGTCCACACCGATGCCGGTGCATTTTGCCGTTGCCGCCAAACCCGAAGTGAACGTGCCGCAAGAGGGGGTGCTGGACTTTCCGCTGCGCGACGTTTTCGACGTGCCGGACCTGACCACCACCAATGATGATATCGTCAACAGCACTGCCCTGCCAAACGAAGACGGGTCAGGCCATCTTGGCCCCTTCACCGCGCAGCGGATAGATTATTCACTGGCGCGGCTGGCGCATTACACCGCCACCAAGCCTGAGCATTTCCAGAACCATGTGCTGTTCACCAACTATCAGTTCTATGTCGAGGAATTCGAGACGGTGGCCCGGCGGATGCTGGCAGATCCGCACTCGGGCTATACGAAGTTTGTGGGGCCGGGCAATGCGGTAATCACCAGTGCCGATGAGCCGTTGGCCCATCCCGACAAGCTGCCGCAGATGCCCAGTTATCACCTCAAACGTCCGCATGGGCAGGGGATAACGCTGGTCAATATCGGCGTCGGCCCCAGTAACGCCAAAACCGCAACAGACCACATTGCGGTGTTGCGCCCCCATGCCTGGATGATGGTTGGCCATTGTGCCGGCCTGCGCAACAGCCAGCGGCTGGGTGATTTCGTGCTGGCCCATGCCTATCTGCGCGAAGATCATGTGCTGGATGATGATCTGCCAATCTGGGTGCCAATTCCGGCACTGGCCGAAATTCAGATCGCGCTGGAAGATGCGGTGAAAGAGGTGACCCAACTGGAGGGGTATGAGCTGAAGCGCATCATGCGCACCGGCACGGTTGCCACCATCGACAACCGCAACTGGGAGCTGCGCGACCAGTCCGGCCCGGTGCAACGGCTTAGCCAAAGCCGCGCCATCGCGCTGGATATGGAAAGCGCCACGATTGCTGCCAACGGTTTCCGGTTTCGGGTGCCCTACGGCACGCTTTTGTGCGTCTCCGACAAACCTTTGCACGGCGAACTGAAGCTGCCGGGCATGGCAACTGAATTTTACCGTTCCCAGGTGGCTAACCATTTGCTGATCGGCATAAGGGCGATGGAGAAGCTGCGCGAGATGCCGCTGGAGCGTATCCATAGCCGCAAGCTACGCAGTTTTGAGGAAACCGCCTTTCTTT